>JABDEH010000015.1:24224-24403 GCA_013287215.1 Chlamydiota bacterium | reverse complement strand
AAAGGTCGAAAAGTAGCTATTCTGTGCGGTAAACAACTCCTTGAGTAAATGCAGATCGGTCACCTCGGTGTGCTTTTTTGACTCTGCAGAGTCCAAGGCTTTTTGCAGTGCATCGACAACAATCTCACTCATCTGCGGCGACATATTTTCCATCCTTTTGAAGGGAGTTTAGCATGGGA
>JABDEH010000015.1:0-24214 GCA_013287215.1 Chlamydiota bacterium | reverse complement strand
AGGAAGAGGAAGCGGAACGACTTGTCGATTACAATAAGGTCGCCGAAATTCGGTACAGCAAAATTCCCGCGCTTAAAAAAGAGATTGAGGCTGCCGAGCAGACCTTAGGCGCGCTCAATGAAAGGCTCCTCAAAGAAGAGGTCGATGAACAGCTTATCGCTCACATTGTGTCCAAGTGGACCGGGATCCCCGTGGAGAAGATGCTTGAGGGGGAAGCGGCGAAACTGCTTCAGCTCGAAACGATCCTCAGCAAATCTGTTGTGGGACAACCTTATGCGGTCAAGGCCGTCTCCGAAGCGATCAGGCGTTCTCGCGCCGGCTTGAATGATCCGGGAAGACCCATCGGGGTTTTCCTTTTTGTGGGTCCTACAGGTGTTGGAAAGACCGAGCTGGCCAAAGCGCTCGCCAAACAGCTGTTCAATCAAGAAGATGCGATGATCCGGATCGATATGTCGGAATACATGGAAAAGCATGCCGTGGCTAAATTGATCGGCTCTCCTCCCGGCTATGTCGGTTACGAAGAGGGAGGTCAGCTCACCGAAGCGCTCCGGCGGCGCCCCTATAGTGTCGTGCTGCTCGATGAAGTGGAAAAAGCCCACGCGGATGCGTTTAACATCCTCCTTCAGATTTTTGATGACGGCAGGCTCACCGACAGCAAAGGAAGGACGATCAACTGTAAGAATGCCCTCTTCATCATGACCTCCAACTTAGGGTCCGCGGAACTTCTCGAAGCGAAAAAAACGTCTAAAGAGGAGATCTTGAAGGTGGTCGGGCCGAGCCTGCAGCGCCACTTCCGGCCCGAGTTTCTCAACCGGCTGGATGAAATTCTGCCTTTCGTTCCTTTGCAAGAAAAGGATATGGAGGCGATTGTGGCCCTGCAGCTCGATCGAGTGAAGGGAAGACTGACCGATCAGAACATCCAGCTCCATTGGCTGCCTGAGACTGTCATGCATCTTGCCAAGAAGGGGTACGATCCACTTTACGGCGCAAGACCGCTCAAGCGCCTCATCCAAAACGAGGTGGTAAACCTCCTGTCTACTGCACTCTTAGAAGGAAAGATCCATGCCCGCCAGTCTGTAGAAATCGAACTGAAAGATCAGGAATTTGCCTTGAAGACCACGGATCTCTAGACCGTCGATTTTGCAATCGAGACCAGGGCTTGCCGGATGTGGTCTTTGTTTTTCCGGTGGCCTACTTCAGTGATCTCCTCATCTTTTCTGTAGAGAATGATTGCGGCGAGATGGGAGAGCAGCTCATCGGGGACCCTCTGGTTCCCTGCTGTGAGCAAGTCGCCTTTCAATAAGAGCTTTCGAGTATGAGGGAGGCTTAGGAGGACTTCATGGAGTCCAAAGAGTTGGTAGGACAGAATCCTCTGCAGGCTTTCCTCGCGCCCTGTTGTAGAGGAATTTTTCACGTAGGCCCAGATAGCATTCTTGTCAAAGAGCGTTGAGAGGTTTTGCACGATGTCCGCTTGCACCTCAGGGGAGGGGGGCAAGCAGCCTGTTTTTAGTTTGTACTCTACAGTGGATAAATTTTTCAATGCGCTTCCCTCGCCCTTCCCTCCTGAGTTTTTTGCAAAGTGTACTGAGGCCTCGGGCTGGGCATTGCGGATGTAGCAATAGTGAATGAGGTATTCTGTGATGCAAAGGAGAATCAACTCCCTAGCGCAGGGTCCTTTTGTGATCGTTTTATGATATGCATCTAACGAAGAGATGAGGGTTTCTCCGACTGATAAAGAAGATCGAATGGCGTTGAAGCCCCTATGTAAAATTTCTATATTGGAGACTGCCTCCTCGAGAGTCACGCTTTTAAATAGCCATTCTAAAGACCTCGCCATCGCTCCCCAAGCCATAGTGTGGTCTCCCTGGGCTTTTCCTTGGTGGGAATAAGGTCTTCCCACAATATTGAGGCAAATCTTGTCGTTCCGCTCTTTTCCGCGCGGACGGAACATGACGGCAAGCGTCGGCTGATTCATGTCGAAGACACGTGCCAGATAGAAGTCAGCGGCTAATTCGTCTTGATGATACATATCATACCTCTGTTTAAATATTTCCTCTAAGCTACTGCAGTTGTCGGCGGGGTTGCTGCGACCCGACTCGGAGCCAGGAGATTGCTGGGCGCCGGAGTTTCGGCCGGCCCGCGGAAAAAACCTTGGACAAACAGGTTTGTCGCCGATCCGATGAGGAGAATGTTTTGGCTGACCCGCGACGATAAGGAAATGTAGGCGAGAAGGGGACTGCCTGTAGCAGTGGCGAGGGTGTAAACCAACCATAAGACAGCTGTGGGGAACAAGTAGGAGATTTTTTCTACTACGGAGCCTTCCATTGCTTGCTGGCGCGCTCTAATCGCCTCGTTTCTGGTTCTGATGTCCTGGTTCCTTTGTTGGATCACTGCGTCTCTTGCTCTGACCCTCCCTTGCCATTCGGCAACGGCAGCATTGCGCTCATGGACCCTTTGAGCGGCCGCAGCTAATGCCGCGGCCCGTGCCTCTGCTAGGTCAGCGGTTCTTGCAGCAGCGGCGTTTGTCTCTCTTCTTGCATTCTCAGCGTCTCTTACACGCTGTGCTTCAGCTTCTTTTAATTCTGCTTCCGCCTCGTCCTTTGCGTTAGCTGCCAGGTAAAGCGGGTTGCGTTCAGCTAGCCCTTTTTCAGCAGTTGCAGCGTTAGATTTCTCTAAATACTTACTCCCTTGATGTGCATTTCTAGCGCGTGAGTAGCTCGCCAAAAAATTATTATGGAAACGGATTTCATTGGTATAGGGTTTTTTCAAGGAAAGTTGGATCAATTTAATTTTACTTTCAATTAACGCGGCATCAGAGGTCCCCTCATGAACAATATTGGCTTTGTTGCGCACCTCTTTCAGGAAACTATTCAACTCATGAGTGGATGGGGCGCTGTTGGGGTCCAGGTTCCCGGCTTCGATTTCTGCATCTGTCATCGTTTCAGTTTTCGCATTCCTCTCTACATTCTCACTCAATGCCTTAAGCATAGTGTCAAAAAATGGATTATTTGGCGCATCGGAACCAGCCCTCTCTGGCGGCTGCGCTTTTTTTGCCGCAGCGGGAACAGCACCCTCCGGAGAAGGTTCACCTGTGATTGCATCGATCATGAGTCCAGCAAACCCTTGTTTTTTCGTCGTAGAAGCCTGGTGTTCATCCACCGGTTTATCGTCCTCGTCGTCATCATCAGAGCCCTTTTTTTTAGGTGTGGCGTCCTTCTGTCCTAACGCATTGGAACTCTTGGGATTTCCTGTGGGACTAGCCTTGCTGAACTCCTCCCTCCATTTTTCTTCAGCTGCGTTCGTCGCCTCATCAAATGAGAGACAATTCAAAGACTTAAGGTCAGGATTCCTTTGGGCCCAAGCCAAAACATTGAAATTCGATACTTTTGCTTCAGTTTGAACTTCAACAAAATAAGCTTTCATCTTTTCGATGATGAGGTATTCTCTTCGCTCAGGACGAGAACTCTCATAACTTGTCGCCTCTACATAAATCCTATCTAAAATAAGGTTAAGAACTGCCAGGTTGGCTTTCACAGCATGCTTAGTATCTTTTTGTACATCGCGGTGGAGTTTCCGCGCATAGTAGCGAAAAACGAATTGCTGTTCCTTTTTAATCATTTCTATCAGTTCTTTTCCTTCCCTTAACGCATCTCCCTTTTCCTTTGTTATGGTTTTCCATCGATCTTGCATTCGATGTCGTTTTAAGCTATGTGTCGCCAGCTGAAGCCGGGCATGATCTATTTCCAGAGAGAGCGCAGTCTCTGCAGAGGATGTTCGAGCGTCGATGAAAGAATTCATGTCCAGCTTTTTCAGGGCAATTTGGATCTTACCCTTGAGAATTTGAAGGTTCAGCTCTTGAATCTCTTTTTTTAGTGTCACCAATTGATTCGCAAGTGCCGGTGCAGGCGGCTCATTACTTTGCAACACACCATCCCTAAGATGGTAATAATCCCTGACTTTGTTGGATTTCAACACAATGCCCTTATACCTGGATCCACGCAGGGCATCAATTTCGCTTTTATATAGCCTTATACGTTTCGCCATCAGGGAGATGAAAGCCATTTCTTCTGCATTGGCTTTCTCCTTTTGTATTGCTGCAGTATCATTCTTTTTTTCAAGGGCGCCTGTTCTTTCTACAGGTCTATTCTCTGCTGCCAGTTTATGCGCCTCTGCTACTCCGGCATATGTAGATAATATTGTTTTAAAGGGCAGTTCCGGGCTGTCGTCCTTCATCGCAAAGATGGTTCCGACAGTGGTCATTATGGGCAGGAGCTCGTTACCTCTTGCAGCCAGTTTCATGAGGTTATCTTGGCGCCCTTGCTCCGCTTCCGCTGCCATAATGTTTATATTGGCCGTTTGCTTTTCTCCTTGCCCTACCCTAAGGGTTCTCTCGAGCTCTTCGATGTTTGCGGTTAGGTCGTTCTGCTTAACTTCTAATTTAATTAACGCTTCTAGCGCACGCTTCATCTCTCCTTGCAGGGGAACGATGCGGTCATTGTCAAATTGCAATAAGTTCTCTCTCAAGTCCGCCAATTGCCCTTGTCTTTGTTGTAACGCCTTCTCTATGAGCGGCAACTGAGTTTCTTGGTCTTCTTTCTTTTTTTTAAGGTCGAAGATAGCTTGTTTTGCGTCTCTTATCACTAAGAGGGATTTATCCAATTCTTTCTTGTCAACCAGTAGATGGGCCTGTTTATATATTGCTGCAGCTAAATCTCCTGTCTCTAGCGACTGCCTTACCTCCTCGTTATTTTTGTTTAAATCGCTTCGAAATTTATCCAAAGTAGTAATCAGGTAGATGAAATGATTCAATTTGGATTCATCAACAATGCGGTGCGCTCCGATTGAACGCTCTATTTCCTCTTGCGTTTGTTTGGGTTTCGGCGCGCCAATTTTAGATAGGCTGTCTTCAACCTCTTCAGGTGGTTCATTCGGATAAGAATCTACATGAAGTTGGGCGATCTTGATGAGTTCTACCGCCGCATTTTTTAGAGCGGTGCAGAAGTCAGGGTTTTTTTCACCCCCTTCCGCGAGGAAAGGAAGGACAATACGAACAACATTAACGGCGCGACCATAAGTGGTCTCACCAAGTTGTTCAGCCATCGTCTCACGCAGCGCAGCAAAATTATTGATGTATCCTTTAAGGGTTCTAATATGCAGTGTTTTTTGGCGCTCAACGGCGTTTCTCAAACGCAACACCTCTGCTTGTACAAGTTCAATAATTTTATTCATATCCTCATTGAACTTCTTGTCGTCTTTGCAGATGTTTCGAGCCTCTTCTCTCGAACGCATTAATACAGCTTCGGATTCAAACTGGAACCGATCTTCTGCGCTGTCATTCGGGTTGAGAGCATCGAAAAGGCCATAATTTTCATATTGGTGGATCTTCTCCTGAAGGGGAAGCCTTTGCTTATTTGCTTCTGCAAGTTGTAAACGTATAGTTTCCAGGACCTCTTTGGCATTTTTCAAAGTCCTTGCTGTTTTCGGTCCGAGACTAGCGTCTGGGTCGTCAATGGCATTAAGCGCCAACCTCAGTCTTGCTAGTTCATTGTTTGTCTGCAGTTCAATTTCCTCGATCCTAATGATCGTGCCACGATTTGTCGCTAGATCCTGTTCGAGTGTTTTTTTTTGTGTCGCAGCAACTGTTTGGATATCGGTAAAACGGGAATCCTCCGGATCGGGGAATTTGCCGTCGCAAAGGGGAAGCTTTAGTGGTGTGCATATCTCATTAAATCTTTTTTCGAGTTCTTTAGCGATAGGTTCCATGTTGGTATCTAAGAGTCTTATTGCATCGGCCACTTCTTCATCAACTTTCTTATTGCCTTTTTTGGGGAGTGTAACAAGTAGCGGCTCAGGATTTATGCCGTACTTAGTTAAGAGTTGCGGATATTTTACCAAGCCTTCGATGAGCTTCCGCTTTTCATCCGCGCACTTCTTTAGTAAGATCCACAACTCATTTTTTTTCTCTTCCAAGGTTAATTCCACGCCTCGAAGTCCTTGGTCTTTCGATTCGTAGTCCGTTCTAGCATGTCTGGCTTTATCGACGGCATCCTGCAGCTCGCGGACAGCTGTATTGTAGACCTCTTGTGCGGCGGCCACTTCCGCTTTAAGTGGATCAGGAGCTACTGCCGGCGGGATGTTCGCTGCCGCTGGAGCTATTACTGGAGCGGGAAGCGCAATGGGAATGGGTTCGCGAGGATGATCAGGAATAGGCTCTGGAGCTAGGTCCTCAATAGGAGGGGGAATAGCAGTGGACACGGGAGCTGGAATGGGATAATAAGCATCCCAGTAGCTCGACCACCAATGTGCTACCCAGTTGTGCAGTAAGGGAAGAGCGACGGCGCTGACAAGGGTGACGCAGGCAATGCCTGCGAGACTGGTCGAGGGGTCTAGGATGAGGGAGGGCAGCACGAACAATGTGGAGAGGATGATGAAGGCGAGGCTCGCGACTTCGATGACTTTTTGGACGGTGATGCCATAGAGGAGTTCAGTGGTGCTGCGGAGGAGTTCTTCAGGGTAGTGGACGATGCTCCCAAAAATGGGAAGGGCGTCCGGATTGGGAATCGATGCAGTAACTTGGCTCATAGGTACTCCTCATTTTGGGTGCGATCACCAACTTAGCTCAAAGCGTAGACTGCCGGCCTGCAGGGGAGAGTCGGCCCCGGCCGTCAGCTCATAATCCAGCGCGATGAGCATGGCTCTTTTAAGTAAAAACGAAAGGCCGGCGCCAATGTAATATTGGTTCCAGGCTTCAGGTTTTATTTTCCGCCTTAAGTCTTTGCATTCGTGGAGATGAAATTGATAGTTCTCGATGGAAGCGGGAGAAAAATTGAGCCAGCCAACAGATAGGCTGGGAACGACAAAACCTAAAGAAGGGGTATAAAACTCGCGTGCCATCTTCACTCCCAGCTTAGTGGAGAAAAAGGATTGGGTGATCCCATCAACCGCCAGCTCCGTCTCGGTGTCTTCCTCTAAGATTTCGGTAACGCCGTTTTCGAAGACAGTAAGATAGTCAATTTTAAAGATTGGGTAAAGGAATATTTGATATCCGGGGTTGTAAGAGAGCCCTCCTTCGAGGCGGAGGACGAGGTCCCAACTGATATAATCTGCGGCGCTTTCGCGGGGCGAGGTGACGCCGGGGAACAGATCAGTCTTGCGATCGAGGTGGTAAAAATTTGCAACGCCGAAAAGGGTGCAACCAAGATAGCCGTGAGAAAAGACGTAGTTTAACGCGGGTCCAAAATAGAGGGAATTGAGGCTGCCTTGGTCTTTAATTTTTTTCCACTCGATCCCCGAATGAGAATAGGCCAGCCCAAGCCCAAGGACCAGACGATCAAAAAACGTGTATTCTCCTCCGGCGTTGATGCCGACGGTGTATAAGTCGAACTTCAGAGGCTCGGGATCGTTATTGAATTGTGTGTTAAACCCGAACGGTTCGATCCAAAAATCCCATTGGTTGAACGAGTCGAAGTCGTTATGGCACGGCCGGTTGGCAAGGGCATTGGTCATTGCGGGATTAAAAAAACCGGCAAAATGGGCAGTATTGAGCCAATCGACGACGGGGGTGGCCCCATAATAGGAGGGATTTGCGGTCTCTGCGAGTTGGGAGCAAAACGCCTCTGTGGGATTGAGGAGCAAGTCGGCGTACTTGGGCTCTACTGCCAAGTTGTTGATGAGCTGCTGCCGCTCTTCTTTGGTGGGGTATTTGGTCTCCAGAAGCTTTTTCAGGAAAACGGGTCCATTTTCCTCTGCTTGATCATAGAGGGTGAGAAGAGATTCTGCTTGAAGTTTAGGATTTGCTTCTTTGATTAAGCTCACTTGGGTGTTTTCCAATGCAGCAAGCTGCTTAAGGCTTTCTTTAACCGCTTCCGGATTGGTATTGTTCTCCCACCGAGTCCAGAATGCAAATAGATTCAGAGGACATAACGCCAGAACGAAGAGTCGGTTTACCATTCGATGAACTCACTGAGGTCAGTTTGATAGAGGCGGCCCAGCGCTTCCCATTTGAGGGAGCTTTTACTTTCCCATTCCATGGCCAGGGTGTCAATGTGGGTTGCGGAAAGGGCATAGTATTTAGAGAAGAGTTTTGGAAAAAAGAGGGCAGGATCGAAATTCTTCATCAGGGCATTGATGTCATCGGAAACGAGGGCTGCCTTTGTAAAATCTCCCTTCTCAATAAGAAGTTCGAACGCGTGTAGTTTTTTGATGAGGAGCATCATCGGTTCGGAGAATTCAGGGGCCTCCTTGGCCGCGGCCTGGGGAGGCAATGCCTTCAGCGTTTCCTGAGGAGGCAGCTCGCTTTCGGGCTCTTCCTCGAGAACCGGGGAGGCCTCCGTTTCCACCACGCTCTTGAGGTTCTCGAGCCATTTAACAATAAATAGAATGTATTGGCTGTACGAGGGCTCCTCTGTTTTTTTAAGGACAAAAGTGGAAAACTCCTTGGCAGCCTCAATGAGCTCATTGAGGTTTTTTGGGTTAAGCCCTTGGACCGATTTGTTCCAAAAATCATCGGTCTTTTTGCTTTTATAGAGCTTTTCGCTTCGCTTGATCTTTTTTCCGATGGCCGATAAAAACCAGGTGAGGCTGGTGGATAGATACTGGTCCCGCTGGTTCACCGGAGAGATTTTTTCCCAGTCGTCATCGAGGATTTTCTCGATGGCGGGAAAAATCATTTTTAAGGCGCCGATGCCCTGGTTGATAAACTGCGTGTAAAAGAGGTACATCACCAGGCGCAGATCGACGCTGCCCTCGTTTAAGATGGAAAGGATAAGCTTGGAAGCTTCATTGAACCGTTCTTCGTCGACCAAAGAGACAACTTCTTCAAATCGTACATCAAAGGCTTCCTCCTGAACGGCGGTCGCATTTTCTAATAAGGAATTTAACTGGGTCGCATTGATCATATTTGTCTCACAGTCTTGTACGCAAGGTTCTCATAAACATGCTGTTTTAACAGATTGAGCAGGCGGTAAATCGGATGGTTTTGTTTGTAGAACAAGGTCCCGCTCCGGTACTGATTTTCTACGGAGGCCCGATCGATCTCTCCCTTTTGTTGTTGTGGGTACATCGAAAAGAAAAGCGATTGATCGGGGATGAATGCTTCCCCCGCCTCGGATTTAATGAGAGCGTTAATCTCCCTTGTCCACTCCTCCGTTTTTTGCTGAACAAAATGATGCTCTTTTGGAGAAATGAAAACCAGCAGCATCCATTGTTTGCTGAGAAAATGTTGCGGGTGCCGCTCCGGAACTGCCATGCAGGTCTGTACAAAATCTAACGTCTTCACTTTTTCTTCGATGAGCTGGGCCGGGTAGCAATACCCCTCTCTTAAGGGTAAGAGGGTAGTGGTGATGCTCCACTCATCGCCAATTTGCGCAAGGACCAAAGGGCGCTCTGCTTTGTTTGCAGGTTCGACGGAAAAGAGGCCGAAGCCTTCTGTGGAGAGGGCGTTTTTGCCGTCGATTTTTAAAAGTTTCCACGGCGATCCGAGGCTGGGGTGCATGAAGGTGAGGGTACCCTCCGACTTCGGCTGGGAGAAGAGGGTGATGCCGCCCTTCTCTTTATCGATGAGGAGCTGGCCCGCAGGAACTTTCGTTAAATGGTTGAGCTCGGAGAATGCTCTCCAGCTATGGTCATTGCCAAAGAGGGGACTCCTATACCACAGCTTGAGCTTGGAGGCGGGGCAGCCGGGGGTTTTGAGCCAGAGCTGCAGCAAAGGAAGAGAGACGCCGAGGATGTGCACGGTCTCATTTTCAAGAGCTTTGGGATGGGTCCTGAGGTGATCATCGGCGATGTGGAGCAGGGTGGCGCCTGTGAGGAGCGCCATGAGGGTGCAGCAAGGCTCTTCGCGATATAGGGACAGAAAGGGCCGCGCCCAACAGGAGGAATGTTTTAGATTGAGGGAAATCACAGCATCGCGCAGGGGCAGTAAGTAGCTGCGTGTTGCTTCAATGACGGTGAGGCTCTCTTCCTTTGTACCGTGGGGGTTGAAGTGTTTTTGTACAGGCTCTGCGGCGAGATAGGCATGGGATTCATCGGAAGGAGAGGTTGTCATCTCCAATGTTAAATCGAGTTCGAGAACATTTTTGCGGGAGGCCGCTTCCGGTGCTCTTTCAGTGACGATCAGGTCCGGCGCGAGGAGTGCGACAGCCTTCCCCAGCTGCCCGTTTCCCATATAGCGGTCTTGAAGCGGCAAAATAGAGACCACGAGGCCGAGGCGCAAGGCAGTCATCAGCCCGACAAGGAAATGGATCCCAAAGGGAAGCAACAGGGCGACGGTTTTTCCCGGTTTTATACCGTAATGCTCTGTCCAATGGGGGAGTTGGGCCTCGACGTAGGCATGGATCTCGTCATAACTCCATGCCTGCGCTGCCCCTTCGGGATCGATGAGCTTGAGAGCGATGAGTCCTTGGCCTAAATGGCGCAGGATGCAGTCGGCATAAAAATCATATCTTTCAAAAACAACAGTGTTCGAGGGTGTTTCTCTTTTTTCGAGGCAGGAAAAAAGATCGCTCCAAAAGAGTTGGGGGTCCGTGTAACTGTTTTGCATCCACTCGCGCAGCTCAGCGCGGTACTCCAAATTGTCTGCGGACTCCCACTTTTTCAGGAATGCTTCAACATTCATTTTGGACATGGCTTATTCCTGCTCAGGTTGAGGTGAGTAGAGCAGCTAGAACGCAAAGACGCAAACATACTTTTACGCATAAGTTTTTCTTGCTACATTATCAGGTTGAAGGAGTATGGCAATTCAACGCAAAGGCGCAAAGGCGCAAAGACGCGGAGACGCAAAGAAGAGAAAGACATCCGAATCAATTTCAGTTTCTTCATTGCGTCTTTGCGCCTTTGCGCCTTTGCGTTGAACCGTCCTAATCACCCTAAGTCGTTAGCGCATCCCGCTATACCGCCTCTTCTACTCGAAGACGTTGACCGACTCGTACTCCCGCTCGCCTAATAAGATTTTCACTTTCTCGGCTTTGGGTTTGTCGAGAATGTATTTCCAACTCTCCCCCGGGTTGGTAAATAGAAAATAGACGCCGACAGACTTGTCTTTTCCCGGGGCGGGAAGGATGATTTTATTGGTAGATCCGGGGACAAGCACCATTTTCACGGCCCCGGCGGCATCTTCTTCTTTCCAGAAGGACTGGGCAGCAATTTCATGGTAGTCTTGGGTCAAAAACTCTGCCATGTTCGTCTCTTTCAGGACCACGTATAGGGGTGTTCCCTGGTTAGTGTCCTTTGTGGTTTTGATGAGAAAGGTGACCTCGTTCTCATTTTTTGTTTGAAAACATCCTGCAAGGCAGGTCAGGGCCAAAGCAATTAAGGGGGTTCGCAGTCGTTTGAAGTATGTCTTCATCGGTTTCACCATGAGCTTAGTTTAGGTTGTGCGCTTGAAACAGGTCCCAAGGGTTGCGTTCAAATTTGAGGGCGACGTGGCTGGTCTTTCCGCCCACTTGGTTCCCCAGTTCCCATTCCCAAGTATTGTCTCCTTTTTCGTGGGCCTTTTTCAGCAGCTCGAAGAAACTCCAAGGTGTGTTGAGCACCTTCTCATCCCGATACGACCTGCTTTCGTTTTTGTTGGTGAGCTCTAAAACAACCGTCGAGCTATTTTCTTTCCACCATTCGATGTTGATCATATGCCAGGAAGGGCTCTGATTGAAATTATGGAATGTCTCATTGCCGGTGACAAGATAGGACAAGACAGGGACGGGATAGGACTTCGCTTCCGCCTCGAAGGGTAGGGATTGGATGTTCAACTTGATCGGCTGGGGGTTGCCATCGTTGTCCCACAAAGTATTGGAGATGGTCGCCAGCCGGTTCACGGCGAGATAGAACGTATCATCCAACTGAAGGTCGCATCCATTTTTCGGGGCCCACTGCCCTTCTGATGCCGTGCTGACGGGGGCAGCGATCTGTTTAATAAGGCCCCAGATCTCGCTGGTGGGGTTGGTCACCTTGCGCACCTCTTCAAAGGTTGAGACCAAAGTGCTCTCCGTGCTGAAGGGGCGTTTAGCAAATAGATGGTCGATCTGCGGCTCTAAAGAATCTGTCCACACACGGGCAATTCCTCTTTTTAGATCTTTGATCCCTAAGTGGTAGACCTGCATGATCGGCGCTGTGAAAAGATGGTGATAGTCGTGCGGTACGCCGATGGCGGTGAGGTTTTCCGTGATCTGGTTCAAGAAGGAATCGGGGTCATTTCTTAAGACGGAAAGTGTCACTCGCGCCGCGGGCGTCAAGGCATCTTCAAGATGGACGACGTTGGCATAAGTTTTTAGGTCTGTGTGCTCCGAGAGCTGGTGGAGGACCTTTTTGATCAACACTTGGTAGTTTTCAAAGGGGGAATTTTTATTTTTCACCTGACTCATCAAGGTCCTTAAAAAACTAAAATGGTTCATCTCTTCCAAAGCGCTCAAACATTTCGGCGGATTGGAAAAGACTTCCGTATTGTAGTTGACCGTATTTAAGAAGTGGTGGAAAGAGGAGGAGGCTTCAGAGATTTTCTCCAAGATCTCTTTCACATCCTCAAGGCTTGCCGATTTGATGTCGCAGGCGGCGTAGAGTTTTTCGTACTCCAACTGATACTGTTTAGCGTAGCTGACAACTTCCTGCTGCACAAAACGTTCAAACCGCTGCTTATCCTCCTCGTTGAGAGGGAGGGATTTTAATAAATTGAGCAGCGACTCGCTCGTGTGCCGCACATTTTTTTCAAAGGCCAGACGAGTATAACGCCCGGGGATGACGATCGGCTCCTCAAAATGGGGGAACTCACTTCGGTAGGACTGGACCACAAGCTCGGGGATCAGGGCGGTGTTTTTGAAAAAGATCTCTCCTTGCGTGTCGTTGTTGACGACGATATAGTTTTGGATCAGCCGCTCGATGACATGAGCGACAGAGAGGTCGACCCAGCGTGCGGTCTGAAATGAAAATCTCTCTCCGCACAGCATAAAGTCAAAGGAACGATTTTCCTGCTCTTTTAAAGCGGCGACGTCCTTGATCTTGGCAAAAAATTGAGAGATGTTGTGGTCGCCAATATCGGGGATCGCAGGGCAGGTGTGGCAGATAAAGGAGAGGAACGCCTCGACCTTTTCGCTATTTTCATTCAGCCATCCCATAATTTGGATGTTGCGGGCAAAGTCGTTCAACATCTTCTCATGGATCTCATTGAGAATGTTGCAGATCATGAACCCATGAGGATCGTTTTTGATCCTACGGTACTCTTCTAGCAAACTCATCGCCTCTTTTCTCAAGGCATCAAAGTTGTGGCCTGTGAACACCGGCTGGTTGGCGATGTCCTGGAACCTGGCCAAAAAGTCTATCCAAGGAGCGGGGCTTGTCAGGGGAACGACGGCATTGATCTTGTCCAGATGCTCAATGTCAATGCGGTTGTTCGTGTTGTCCATATTGGCGCGGATGTAGCTGCGGATGAGTTTTTCGTCCAGCCCCAGTGCCGAGGACCAGTCCCGAATATCCTTAATGATTTTAAGGCCTAAGCGATTGTCTTTTGTCGCATAGATCAAGCCGAGCATGTACAGCGTCGGAATCTCTTGCTTGTCTTGGAGTAAAAGTTTGCGTAGGTTGGGTTCTAAGATGTGCTTTCGAATTCTCATCGCCAAGGTGTGGTTGGTCTCACGCAGTTGCCGTTTGTAGAATTGCGGCAGGATCGGCAGGTAGGCATCCGCAGGCCGGTTCATGCTCAAATGTTCAATTTGAGGGATCACTTCGTCGATGAAAACTTGGGGCTGCAAATAGACGAGGGAATCAATGCCTTCTTCAGCGAGCTTCACATGTAGCCGGTCTTTGAAAAAATTATTCAAAATAAGACCTGTGCATACAAGAAAGACCGCAGCGCCGGCCATCTGGTGCTTCAGCATCGGGTGTCTAAAGAAAATAGAGTTTGAGGGAGGAGCGGTCCATCCAAAGGGAGGAAATGAAGTATAAGGCTCAATTTTTGTCGTAAAGGTCAATTTTTCTAATACGAGCTGCCCGGAGACGTTGCCGATGGCAAGCGCCCTTAAATATTCTTCAAGCCCCGTAAAATACTTCGGCAGTTCATCGAAGAATTTCAAGGTTTTGAGGAAGTCATCCGCGGAGATGGTGGTCAAGATAAGCGAGATATACTTTGTCTTGAAGGAATTGAGGGCATGCTCCAACGCTTGGCATTCGAAGTTAGTGGTGAGGGGAATTTCAAAGGAGATGTTGTGCTGCTTGAGGAACCCCGCAAATTCTACATAGCCGTCGATCTTATCGAGGTTGGTGAGTGCGATCCGGATTTTTAAAGGCTCTTTCGCGATCTCAGAGAGCAGCGAGAGTTTTCCCGCGATCACCCGGGCAGCCTTGGTTGTTTCCCTGGCGTCATTGGAGGTGGCAGACCAACAGTTGTAGGCGATCACAACCAAAGGAGGGCGCTTTGCGTAGAGTTTTTTCCATAATTGGATCAGCCCTTTTCTTACAACAATGGTCCGGTCCTTGACCATCTCAATCGAGAGCTCTTGGATCAGCTGCTTAGGGCCTAGATAAAACTGAATGTTGGGGTCGCGAATATACTCGACTTCAAAAGGATATATGTTTTGGCTCTGTTCAACAATGCCGCGGATCAGCTCGGTCTTCCCCGCCTTTTCCTCGCCCAGCACGATAAAATGCTGGTGCTGCTTGGCTACGGAACGGAACTCTCTCGGGATTTGCGAGATGAATTTTTTCCAGACGCGGTGGAAACTGGTCTGCTTAATTTCACCGGTTTTTGCTTTGAAGATCTTCGGTAAACTGAAGTTTAACTTAGGCCATTTCATAAGTACCCCTGGGAATGTTTGTGCGAGAGTTTAGCACCAAAGGAATATTTATGACGAATCTTTATTTCTTTTGACCGTAAAAATCTAAAACCCATTGGGACCCGGAGTTCCACGCCGATTTTAGTTCCTCATGGACCAACCCGGAGACTCTAGAGGCTTCCTTATAAGCTTCAGTGCCGACTTTTTCACTGACATCCCAGGAGCCCTCGAGGAAACTTTTTGCCTGATATCCAACGATGCCTGCGACGGTGACGCCTGCAACGATCACGACGACCCATCCCAAGACGGGGCTGCACATAAGCAAGGCGGTCCCTGCAGCGAGGTCTCCTGAGATGGCTCCAATGGCAAACGTGCCTACCGCAGCCGTACCGCCGGCGGCTGCCATGGCCTGCGATGTGAGGTAGACCGCCGATGCACCCGTAACGAAGGCGCGTGCCGCTGATTTGGCGCCTCCTGTGTGGTAAGCTTCTTTGGCGTCATAGGTTACGACAGCGTAGTTTAATAGAGTGGCGCCTTTGCCGAAGGCTCCGCCAAGCCATTTCATCCCCTTGATCATGACTTTCAAACGAGCCAACCCCGATCTGTTGAAGACATCCAAATCCGTTGTCAAAATCTTTCCGGCCCTGGCTTTCTTTACGCTATAGCAGTTCGCGCGCATTTTTCTTACTTCTTCTAGAGAAAACTTTTTGTGCACGTACTTGCCGGCGACCTTCGTCAGCTTTGCGGGAAGCAGCTGCTTAATTTGCACTGTCAATTCTTTAATTTGCTTCTCTAATTCCTGCTTTTGCATCATGGCCCCTAGGACTTTTTTGTCTTGGAGCATATGGACCTGTCTGTTCAATAAATCCCGCTGCAGCATGGCATTATAGAGCTTATCCACAAGATTATGTTGCGCAGAGCTCGAGAGTTTCTCGGCGCCGAACTTCAATGTTTCGCCGGAGAGTTTGAACAGGGATTTGTCCGTAAGTCCGTTATTGATCTCTGTCCAGGGGGTCACAACAAGAGGGTGTTTGAGCCATCTCCTGAACCCTGCGGCATAAACTTGCAATTCTTCCATCATATCTGTGAGTCCGATTTCCGTGGGAACGTCCCGTTGCTCCTGCTGCATTTTTCTGAGCGCTTGTCTCTCTTCGAGGGAAAAGCGCATGAGCTCGCTCACCGTGACCCCTCGGGTTGCAGGATCTAACGTCGGGACGGTCACTAAGGTAATGGGCATAAAGGCGGGGAGGCTTTCCTTATAACGGGGAAATTTTGCGCACAATTCCGGGTTTAGCGCGGCAAACTGCTTCTGATATTCGAGCAAAGTTCCGGTGAACCCTTCTTTTACCATCAAATCTTTCAGCGTTTCGTTTGAGTCGCACATATAGAGCATCGTTACCTCCAAAGACTTAAATCGACGAGATCAATCACAAATAATGTTAGGTCAAAAAAACCTTTTTCGCTAGAAAAAAAAGAGCATGATATCAGGGCCTAGATCATTAATGGAAATTTGAAGAACTCGTCCCTCAAGGGACGAGATTCTCCGACGGTTTAAGGATTCTTGCCATAAGACAGCCCGCCTAACCCGCCCCTGAAGGGGCAGGATTGCGGCGAGCGCACCGTTCAATTCTCAAAAATTTCTTTTAAAACTCGGTACTCTGTCCGATTTTCTTTCCAACTTGAAATTAATTGGTCTGAATGGAAGACTCGCTCTGATGAAAAGCATCCTCCCAATATTATGGAAACCTAGAGCGATTGTCCGTTATCTCAATCAGAGGCCGAGGTCTCATCTTATCATCCTTGCGATTCTCTCGGTTTTTTATTTTGCCCAAATCAGCATCTTTATCTTGTCTCTTGAAAAGATCACCTTCGCTCCCTTGCTGTCATGGAATGGCCTTAAGCTTGTGGTTTTTTCTTTTTTGACCGTGCTCGTAGGAACGTTCACCCTGATTCAAACGGTGACGCTGACGATCTGGGTGTGCGCTAAAAGCATAGGGGGGCAGGGCACCCTTCCCGAAACGCGCAATGCGCTCAGCTGGGCGCTCATGTGGATGCTCCCTCTCGGCCTTTTTCTGCTCTTAATCTACTTCACCATCCGAAACCCCGAGCATGGCCGAATAGCGCTTGCCATCCGCATCGCATCCTATATAGGATCTCTTGCGGCCTTAGTTTATATGTGGATTGTTCTCTGTGCCACCATGTCAGAGGTGAACCGTTTCAGTTTGCAGCGCGCTTTTCTCTCAGCGGCTTTTGGGCTCGCTCTATTCGCAGCTATCGCGTTTGTCGCCCTGAAGTTTTTTTAACTGAGGCAATTGCCTCAGCTGATCAAAAAAAAGTGGATTAAAAAATTCAGTCATTATAGACTTTGAGGCAATTTTAAACCCATCGACAACAAAAACAGAGCCTTTTTTTAGGAGAGTGGACATGGCAGTACAAGACGAAGTTCCTAAGTCGAGAATCACTTTAGTTTATAAGACAGAAGTTGATGGCGAGCCCGCGGCGGTAGATTTGCCCTTCAGGCTCATGATTCCTGGAGATCTTTCTATGGGAACATCGAAAGATCGCAAGGTGGACCTAGATCAACGAGCGCCTAGAAATGTCGACGGATCGAACGCCAATGATATCATGAAGGATATGGGCATCACCCTTGCGTTGACTGTACCGAATCGGATCAATCCCGATGCGAGCGAAACGTTTGATGTCAATTTGTCGATTGCAAGCATGGATTCGTTTTCTCCCCAAGAGATTGCAAAACAAGTCCCGCAAATCCGCTCTCTGCTCTTGTTTAAAAAATTGCTGGAAGAGATCCAATCGAACATTGCCAATAAAAAAGAGTTTTCCCAGCTCCTCAACAAGCTCTATTCTGATCCGGATGCCTTAGCCAAATTGAGAGGAGAACTGGAAGACTATGCTCCCACATTGCCAAGAACTCAAATCGCCCAATCTGAAAAGGAGGATACATAATGAAAAACCCGCAGACCGCAGTTCTCGACACTCCGGAGACAACCATTACAGTTGAACGGCTCTTGCAGAGTATGAAATTGGGACCGCTCGAACAAACCACGCTGGCGCCGATCATTAAAGGTAACTTTGAAGATGGAAATGAGAACGTTTCCACTCAGATGCGCTTTATTTCTTCGCTGGCTGCCGTTTTAAAGAACATTGACCAGGGCGAGGGATTCTTAGATAGGGGCAAGCTCCAGGAACTGATCGGGCGCGCAAGCAAAGTGATCAATGATCAGATCAACGAGATCATCCACCAACCCAAATTCCAAGAGCTGGAAGCGACATGGAGAGGCCTGTTCGATCTCTTGCAAAACACGAACTTCAGGGCCAATATCATGATCGATATCCTCGACGTCTCCAAGGCGGAACTGGCGGAAGATTTTCAAAATAACGCGATCGATTTCACCGGGTCTGCATTTTTCCAAAAGGTCTACTTTAAAGAGTACGACCAATATGGTGGAAAACCGTATGGAGCGATCGTGGGCCTCTACGAGTTTGATCATACCCCGGAAGATCTTAGATGGCTCAAGATTATGGGCAAGGTGGCCAATGCCAGCCACGCTCCTTTTATCGGCAACGTATCCTGCAGATTTTTTGGGTGCGATACAATTGAAGAGCTCGCCGAGATCAAGGATTTGGAAGGACTTATGAACCACCCCAAATATGGGGCCTTCAACGCGCTCAGAGATTCGGAAGAGGCGGCTTACCTTGGGCTTTGCCTTCCCTCTTACGTTCTCAGGCTCCCTTGGCATCCGGTAAAAAATCCTTGCGGCGAGTTCAATTTCCTCGAGTATACATGGGGCGATGAGAACGACAAATACCTGTGGGGAAATGCGTCTGTCCTATTCGCAAGAAACCTCGTGAAATCATTTGCAACGTCAGGTTGGTGCCAGTATCTAAGAGGGCCAAAGGGAGGAGGGTTGATCTCAGGTCTTCCCGTTCACACCTTTAACATCCGCGGGGAAGAAGAGATCAAGACCCCTGTGGAGATGACGATCCCGGACTTCAGGGAGCTAGAGTTCGCCAATTGCGGGTTCATCCCACTTATTTACCGCAAGGGCACAGGCGACGCCTGCTTTTTCAGCGCCCAGTCCTTAAAGCGGCCTAAAAAGTTCAAGGACCCCAAAGATTCGGAGAACGCGCAGCTTGTTTGCAACCTGCCTTACACATTCTCCATTACGCGCATTGCCCATTATGTGAAGAGTATTGCCCGTGATAACATTGGGGCCGCGGCCGATGCAAATTACATCCAAAAAATCTTGAGTAATTGGATTAATGACTATGTGACCACAACGACCAATCCGGATGATCGCACCTTGCGCAGATATCCGTTCAAGGCGGCGAGTATCGCCGTTGAGGAAAAAGAGGGAAGGATTGGGTGGTATGACTGTTCCATTAGTGTATTACCGCATCTCCAAATGGAGGGAATGGACGTAGAGCTGAGGCTCGACGCCAGATTGGGTTAGAATCGATCCCTTAGGCCAAACAATTGTTTTAGGTTTGAGGGAGGATAAGGCAAGCAAACCATAAACGGAGTTTTATATGGCTGAACGTTTTAACTTTAATGCAGATATGAACCAAACCGCCAACTTTAGAGCCAATGACCAGGATACGTTCTTTGTTGGACATTTACTTTCCCTGAAGCTTGGGAAAGAAACTTTAGATAAAAAAAGTTTTAAATTTAGGAAGCCAACGGCGCCTACAGAGTACCAAGAGATGGCCGCTGTCATTACAGGATTTGAGTGGTCGGGGGATGCAGGGAAACCGATCACAATTGTGGGCAGGGTGACAGACGCCAATGCTTCTCCATTGAACGATGTCATTGATAAAACAGACCAAACCGCAGATTGCGAGGTTGAGTTTGTGATCTACAGACGCAAGAATGCAGAAGAGTTTTTCTCTACTCTAGCTTCAGAGGAAGGAACCCCTATCAAAGGGACAATCGACCTAAAGAATTCTGAGGTGAGCGGCTACCCGATGCAAGACTATACCCAGACCACGAATTTCCAGTTTAAACTGGTGATTCAGGGGGCAAGAGGAGATGCGCAAAATATCTGCAGCGACAGGGGAGGCAATAGGAAAGTCCCCGTGCCGTTTGGCAACGTAGCCCCCGTACCCGCGTAGGTCAAACGTGCAGCAGTTAAAAAGAGTTTTTTGGCAGGTTGGACAGCCGCTGCTCCCCAGACACTTAGTGTCGCAGGAGGACTCTTTACTTGCGCACGGCAGTTTGTATTTTAAGTACATTGGCATCCCATTCTATGGAGTGGGATGCCTTCAGTGGGATGAGACCTTGCTCACGCAAGGAATTATCTCCATTAGCAAGCTCACCCTCGTCTTTCCCGCAGGACACCTCGTTGATGTTCCCGGGAATGCGACGATCAACTCCTTAGACATCAATAAACTCGGCAAGACCCGGATCACCGTTTTTCTCCATTTAATGGCGGCCGCCGGCGAGCAGGAAGAATATCTAGGCTCCGGCAGCGAATATGACAAAATTGTGTTTTCGGTGAACCACCTAGAGCTCTCTGTAGAGAGCAACTCCCATAATGTGACCGCAGTGATGAAGCTCGCGGAATTCGAAAAAGATTTAGAAAATCGTTGGAGCCTCTGCGAGGAGTATATCCCTCCTCTGCTCACCACAGATGACCACCCGTTCCTCTCCAGAGCGTTGATGGAACTGAAAACACGGCTAGATCAGTTTCATGGAGTCTTAGAGCTGGAGTCCACCACAGGGCAAAGTTTTGAAGGGCACACATTAGAAACCAAGCTCTGTCTGCTAGAGATCGCCAAAATGCGCCGTTTGCTCACCAACATGAGAGAGCAAGTCTCTTCACACCCCTATTTTTTATATCATGCATTTAGCCAGTACTTGGACACAATTGCCATTCTGTACAATGACAAGACCAACTTTAAATTGCTTCCCTATCAGCATGATAAGCTGGGGACCCTCTTTGGAAAACTTATTGAAGCCCTTAAAGTAGATGAGATCGGCGATCAAAATATCTCGCGCCTGCAATTTGAGAAGCGGGATCATTGTTATGTCTCAGAAAAAATCCCGCACGAGCTGCAAGATGCGAAAGAGATCTATTTAATCCTGCAGAAGGTGGACATGGTCGGCAACCCCAATGTAGAGGGGGTTAAACTGGCCGCATACTCCCGCCTGATGAATACCATCATTTTTGGCGTCCAGGGGATCGGACTCATCCGGCTCGAGCGGGCACCCTTCAACCACAGCTTTTCAAAACGAGCCAATATTTACAGCGTGGAACGGGATATCGAATGGGGCCATGCCCTCAAAGAAGGGCGGCTTGCCTTCAACTACAAGGATGAAATCAAAGACCTCCAGGCCTTTCTCTATTGGAGGTAGGAGTCGATGTGGGACTTTTAGCCAAGTTTCGTAAGGGGGGGAAAGTGACCCTTGAGAAAGAAGTCGCAGACCACCTGACGGTGCTCTTCAACACCAAGCGTTCCTTTGGCGCTTGGCAGAAAGGGTATGGGATCGACAACTATGCCAATTACCACTCAAAAGATGAAGCCATCGAGGCAATCATCGCGGATATTAAGAGCAATATTGAAAATTATGAAAAGAGGGTCCAACTTTTGGAAGTGTCCGAAAGTCAGGACAAGAGCCTTTTTCATTATCGTTTTGTCATTAAGTGCAGAATAGGGTCTCGCTTTCATTCTTATTACATTGGTTTTAAAACAGGAACTGATCCTGTTGAGGTAGAGGTGCAATCATGAATACCACAGCTGAAAGTTTAACTTCAGCGACCTTTAACAAGAAGCTGGAGGGCGTGCTTGAAATAGAGGTGGAGGGGACAAAAGCCCACATATTTTCCAACCACTTAAAAGAGATCCAGGTCAATTTTCATCCTTATGGATACGAAGCGCTTATTCATTGTGAAACCTTCGACGATGAGAAGGTGAGTCCCTTATTTGCCAAAGATAAAGTGATGAAGGCAGCGCTCAGCTTTAAATCCGCAGGCCCGCTCGATGCAGGTACGCCCCTATTAAAACTCCAAGGCGTTGTCACCGAGAGGTATTACCAATCGATCGGCCAAATAAGCGGGAGAGGGCTGAAGAGGCTTTATACCATCCGATTTAAAGACCCCGCGCAAGCCAGCTGGGCGCACCATTTCCCTATCCGGCTGTTTGTCGATAAGACCATGAAAGATGTCATTGATGCGGAGAAAAACCCCCTCATTACCATCGCCTATGATTGGGATATCTTGACCAAAGCGAGCCCTATTTTTGCCTATTCCCTCGAATTTAAAAGAGGCTTGCCCCCGAATCAGCAGGTCAGCTTTTATTCATTCCTGATGTGGTACCTTCATAAGTTCAACGGCATTCTCGACTATGACTATGCAAAAAACAAATACACCATCCGCGGGAAAAAAGAGGATGGGGGAGCCCCCGCCATCCTTGCCAACTGGATCTGTTCACCGCCCGAATGCAGGTTTCCAGAACCGCTGCGCTCCCTAGACCGTACGATCAAACATACCGCCGAAAGCCAGGAACCGACCGATGTAGAAAACCCCAACGCATTTCAAACGGTGAGAAAAGATGCCTTGGATGACGCAAGCTACACACACTTTCCCGATCAAATCACTCAAAAAGTCAAATCGAAGATGCTTCGAGAAAAGCCCTGGATTCGTTTACAGGTGCGCGAGCTCGCCGAATTTTTATCCATGGACAAGCTCCTTCCCGGAAAATTAGTGGAATTCAAAAAAGATGATATTGCCGCCCCAACCTGGGCGGATGACCCTCTCTTCAAAGGAAAACCGTATCGCATTGTGAACATCTTTTTTAGCGCCATAATAGACGACGAACTGCTCAATATCGAGCGTCCGGATCAACTCTTTGCTTTAACAGTTGCGATCGAAGCGGAGGCAAAAGAGGAGACCTATGTAGAGCGCCCCGAATTTCAAAGCCCCGCCTATCCCTTTTTCCTCCCCGGAAAAATTTTTAGTGAGAAGGGAGACAAAGAACAGACAACTTTTAACCTCGTCAAACATGAGAAGATTCCTTTAGGGCACTATCAAGTGAAAGTTCCCCTCGTCCAAGATCAGAAGAAGGTGGTGGTTCCTTACATGCCCGATATCATTTCCGGGCAGCACTATTTTCCTCTATGCAAAGATCAGCAGGTGATGCTTGCCGTCTACTTTCAGACCGCTAAAATAGAGCGGGCGTTAGATTGGCAGCCGCTCACTAGGCTTCCCCTTGACACCCAAGCGAACCAAGTCGTTTTCGGCTCAAACGGCAAGGATAAATTCGTCGTGCAAAAGCACGAATTTAAAGATGGAAAAGAGTCCATCTTTACCATCAAGCAATCCTCCTCGCCCGATCAAACCCAGACGGTCCAAATACAAGAAAAGGAGATGATCATTACTGTGGAGGAGAAGGGGAAGAGTACCGTGCTGATCAAACTGCACCGCGACACCGGCCTCCTCCTGCAGCTCAAAGACGAGGAGGGCGGCGTCACCCAGCAATCGGAATACACCACTAAATCCATCACCCATCTCTCCAAAGGCAAGCCCGGAGAAAGCATCATCGTTCAGACGCCCGAATCCATTTCCATGAAGGCAAAAGCAGTCAATATTGAATGCGACGAGATGGTTGTTGAGGCGAAGAAAACGATCACTCAAAAAGCCTCAAACAAAGTCTTCATTGAAGCGCCGGCAGTTAACATCAAAGACAAAGTCAAGATGGGGTAAATGCAACGGCGCAACACAAAGGCGCAAACAATGACCCTCAGCGCCTCTATTAACTCTCCTCTGTGACCTGTATCATACTAAAGTCGAGAAGTTCCTCAAAATAGGCGAAGACCTTGTGCAGGAGCGCAATTCGATTGGCCCGCTGCTTCAAATCCTCGTCGAGGATTTTCACCGTGTCAAAGAGATGGGCAAGCGGCGGCTGCAGCTCAGCCATGAAATGGAACGCCTGCGTGTAGTTGCGCGCGCTGAGCGTCTCTTTCCAGCGCTTTTGGAGCTGGTCAAGCTTGGCAACGAGCGCTTTTTCCGCGGGTTCTTTAGCCAGGATCGGATCGAAAGGCACTCCGGCAGGTTTCCCGAGCTGGCCCTTGGCCCGCTTGTACACTTCATAAAGCTTGGCAAAATCGGTCGACTTTCTGAAGGTGTGGAGCGCCTGCACCTTGCAAAATTGATCGTAGGGATCCGTGCAGACTTTGAGAGAGGCTTCCACCTCATCCTTTTTAAATCCTGCGTCCTCGAAGAGCATTTTCGCCCGCTGGGTGATGAAGTGGAGGACCTCATCGATCAGGCCGGGACTTAACCCAGGCGCGCATTCATGAAGAATGGTTTTTAAGTTCAGGCTCATCTTACCCGCAAGGAGCATCTTGATGATCCCGATCGTCTGCCTCCGCAGTGAAAAAGGGTCGGAAGACGAGGTGGGTTTTAAGCCGACGCTGTAGTAGCTGAGAAGGTTGTCGATCT
>JABDEH010000014.1:9557-26962 GCA_013287215.1 Chlamydiota bacterium | reverse complement strand
TATTCCGACGGTGCGATAGCCCCTGTGTTTGGCCAGCTGTTCCAGATGCGTGATCAATAGAGTTCCCATCCCTTTGTTTCTATAGTCATCGAAAATCCATAGATCGCAGATTTCCGGGATACCGCTTCGTTTAAAATAGGGATGTTCGGAGTGAAAGAGCAGATCGCCGTAACCTGCAATTTTCCCCTGATGCTCAAGAACGCAAGCAATCCGTTTGTCCTTTTGTTGCTCTTCCCAATAACGCGCCCATTTCTCCATTGTTTCCTGTTTAGTCGACCAGGGGAAATGGAAATCGCTTAAAAGCTCTGTATCTTCTTGGCGTAAGGGACGGATCTCGGGTATCATCATCGCATGCTATCATCGCTACCTCGCTGTTTAGGACGCGGAGTGTAAGGATCAAAGAATATTCCAGTTCCATTTTCTATTAAATGAATAAGTTCTTGATAACGGTTCTCTAAGGCCCAACGGTAGACGATTGCGATGATTGCGCTCTCACGTTGGTAATGATATCTAGGGTTCTGCAAAAGAGCCGTCATACATTCAGGACCATCTTGGTTCATACACCAGTGCCAAATCCAACTCACTGCGCTTGGATTCACTCTGCGATCTTTGAGTAATAGGACTGCGATCGCCTTATGATTGAGTATCAAGGCTGTTTCCAGCAATTCATCAAGTAATGGGGCTGATTCCTGCAATTGGTTATGGATCGTGGATGGCTGCCGAATAGAGAGATGAACTTTTGGATCGTCTAAAAGGAGGTCCAGAATTTCTGCATCTCCTTTGAGACATGCCCATTTAAGCAACGCATTTCCTGCTACAGAGTGATTGCATGTTTTTTTGTTTAATAGAGCGAGCACAGCTTCCCTTCCCCGACCAATAGCGCGCCGCACAAACTCGGCGTTGTCATGTTTACCCCACTCAGCCTCCCTCTCTGGTAAGAAAATCTCGGATCTATAAGACGCGGTTCTCACTTCAGATTTTTCAGCGGCATACACTTCAGGACTTTCAAATGGAAAAGTGAAACTTGATGTAGAGTGAGCGCTTGTTGATGATGAACTGATTGCCATAGGACTCCTTAGGTTGTATCGGCGCGGGAGTATAAGCGGACAGTCGGAATTTGATCAAGCGGATCTTTAAAGGAGCTCGCCGCTACTTTAGAATACCAACTTACTCCGTCTCGCGGTCGGATTCCAAGAGATCGGCCTCATTCGGCACTGAAATCAGGCGACCTAGGTAATTTTCTTGTGAGATCACAGGCTTGCCTGTTTCCTGCTCCAGCTCACGGCGTGCATTTTTAGCAATTGTTCCGCCCATTTTGGCTGCGCTGATGAACTCGACCACCCATTTTGTTCTCGGGAAACTTTTTCAACAAGAACTTTCTAAAAAATTCCATTGCAACGCAATCCCTTTTATTGCTAAAAGAGTGGCGTTTTCTGTGTGCTTATCAAAGGCTCTGTCATGATTGGATTTTGTCCGCTCGCTTCCGGTTCGAAAGGGAATTGCATCTACTTCGGCAGCAAGGATACGAAGATCTTGATCGATGCGGGCATCAGCGCCAAAGTGATCAAAGAGCGGCTTTCTAGTATTGGCGTCGAGCTGGAAGACATCGACGCGATCCTGATCACGCACGAACACACGGACCATATCCGCGGGCTGCAGACGCTGGGCCTGAAAATGGGCATTCCCGTCTTTGCCAATAGCGAAACAGCGAAGGGGATCTATGCGGCATTGAATGAGGCGCCGAAATTTAAGATCTTTTCCACGGGTGAGACGTTTGAGTTCGGCGATCTGGAAATCCATCCGTTCAGCATTCAACACGACACGCTCGATCCTGTGGCCTTCACAATCAAGACCGGCGGCATCAAGGTGGGATTTTGCGCCGACATTGGGTTTGCGACGACGTTGGTCAAAAATCATCTGAAAGACTGCGACTATCTCTACATCGAGGCCAACCACCAGCCGTCGATGGTGCATGCATCGGCGCGGCCGATGATCTATAAGCAGCGGGTCTTGAGCCGGCAGGGGCATCTCTCGAATGAGGACTGCGCCGATCTCATCCTGCACATTTTACATCCGAAGCTTAAGCATATTCACTTGGCCCATCTGTCGAGCGAATGCAACTCTCCCGAGCTGGCTTTGCAAATTGTGCAGAGCAAGCTGCAAGACGCAGAGGTGAGGATTTCCATTGCGTATCAAGAAAAGCCGAGCGAGCCGATCTATTTTTGACGGCGTCTGGCGACGTAGGCGATTAGGCCGGCGCCGACGACGATGAAGGTGGCGGCGATGACGTAATAATTGGGAGTGGGCGCCACCTCTTCGATGGCCTCTTCTTGCGGATCATCGGCATCGGCATCCTCTTCAAAGAAAAAAAGGACGTAGGTCAGAGAAATTGCCGCGAAGCCGATCAGAACATAACCCATTTTGCGCAGGCGGGGCAGAAGGATTTTTTCTATCGCTTTCGCGTGGGCTTTGAGGTCCATTTCTTGCTCCTCCGTTAAATTTTCACTTTGCCTGATACGCGCAACGGCAGCAAGAAAAAAAGAAAAAAAATTATTCATAAGCTTTAAGGGTTAATCTTCGGCGTGCGACTTGGGTTGAAAGATCTGGCGAGGCTTGCTTCCCTCCTGGGGGCCGATCACTCCGCGGGTTTCCAGCTCATCCATGAGCGATGCGGCCCTAGCATAGCCGATCTTGAGCTTTCTTTGCAAAAATGTTGTGGAGGCGGTCTGCGTCTCGAGGACGATGGAACGGGCCTGTTCATAGAGCATATCGCGCGAGCCATCTTCGCCTTCTTCGCCGGCATCTTCCTTACGCATCTGATCGAATGAGGGGATGAGATAGTTAGTGGGGGCCTGATCGGAGATGAATGAGATGATTTTGTTGATGTCGTCGTCGCTGAGGTAGGCGCCCTGCGCGCGGACGAGGTGGGAGCTGCCGGGGGGAAGGAACAGCATATCTCCATTGCCAAGGAGGCTCTCGGCGCCGGTCTCATCGAGGATGATCTGGGAGTTGATGCGCGAGGCGACTTTGAACGAGATGCGGGTGGGGAAGTTTGCTTTGATGAGGCCGGTGATCACTTCGCGCGACGGGCGCTGGGTCGCTAAGATGAGGTGGATGCCGACGGCCCGCGCCATCTGGGCGATCCGGGCGATGGGAGTCTCGAGATCGGAGCTGGAGACCATCATCAGATCGGCAAATTCGTCGATGATGGCGACGATGGCATACATCTTTTCGGGAACGGGGATGCTGAGCGAGGCCTCGAGCTCTCTGTTGATGGGCCGGCTATTAAAGGCGGTGATGTTGCGCACGCCGAGCTGCTTGAGGATGTCGTAGCGGGTCTGCATCTCTTTGACGAGCCAGTTGAGCGCGGCGTAGGCGCCGTGGGCCTCGGTGATCACCGGCGCGATCATGTGGGGCAGTTTGGTGTAGGCGGTCAGCTCCACCTTCTTCGGATCGATCATGATCAGCTTAATTTCATCGGGCCGCGCATTCATCAAGATGGAGAGGATGACTGTGTTGATGCAGACCGATTTTCCGGAGCCGGTGGCCCCGGCGATGATGCAGTGGGGCATTTTGGTCAGATCGCTCGTCACGTTTTCGCCGGTGACAGTCTTGCCGAGCAGAACGGGGATATGGAACTTGCGCGGGTTTTGCTGATAGGAGAGGAGCATCTCCTTAAAGCTTACCTCTTGCGGGTAGAGGGAGGGGACCTCGACGCCAACGGCGGCCTTACCCGGAATCGGCGCGATGATGCGGATCGACTTGGCCTGCAGATTGAGGGCGATGTCGTTTTCAAGCGCTTTGATCTTTTGCACCTTCACGCCCACGGCCGGATGGACCTCGAATGAGGTGATGGTGGGGCCGCAGTAGATCTCTCCCACTTTGGCCTCGATGCCGAAGCTCAGCAGGGTCTCTTCGAGGATGTCGGCCTGCCGCTTGAGATCTTTTTTGAGGGTCGGCTGATCGACCTTTTTTGCGCTCGTGAGGAGCGAGGGAGGCGGGAGCTGATAGCCGGTAAAATCTTTCGAGATCGATTTGAACGCGCTCTCCTTCAGGATGGGCTCCGCCGGAGTGCGCGCCTTCGCCTCTTTTTCTTTCAGCGGCGCGTTGGGCATATAGATGGGCTCGGGAGCTGTTTTTTTGATGGGCGGTTTTTCTACTGCCGGCGCAGGAGGGGCGGACTCTTTTTCTTTCGGTTTGAGGAGGGTCTTCACATCGGGGAGTTTGATCTTTTTTACCAAAGGGATGAGCTGCAGTTCGGTAAAGAAGAGGAAGGAGACAAGCGCTGTCAGCGAAAAGGTCATCCCGATGCCGACGTCGTTGAACAGTCTCTGAAGGTTGAAGTTCGGCAGATCGCGGTAGAGATAATAGAAGGGGACGCCGCCTAAGTTGTAACGCTTGGCCAGATGGGGATAGGGCAGATGCAGCAGGACAGATTCTTCGTAGACCCTGCTTGCGAAAAAGGATCTCGAGCTGTGCTCGGCGATGAGGTTCAATAAGAGACAGGCAGACACCACAAACAACCCAAAAAACAGATGCTTCCACCGCTGGTTGGGGATCTCTTGGCTCAGGAGGAGTTTGTATCCGGTCCATCCGACATAGAAGAGGAGGAGATAGCTGGTGAGGCCGAAAACAAAGGTGAGCCCCCATGCGAAGTAGTAGCCGATGAGTCCCAGCCAGTTGCTCGCCGCTTGGCCTGACTTAAAACTGAGGAGGCAGAGGAGCAAGAGAAAAGAGGCCGAGAGCAGCAAGAGCCCCTTGGCTTCTGGATGAGAAGAAGGTTTTTTTTCTAGTTTAGCCATAAGAAGTAACTACAAATTAATAGGCCCATCATCAGGCAATAAAAGGCAAAGGGCTTGAGGTTTCCTTTTTCAAGCTGCCCGATCGCCACTTTGATCATGATGAGTCCTACTCCTAATGAAGACAAAAATCCGATTAAACAGGAAGCAAAAGATACGGTAAGCGGTTCGGATTCAGAAAATAAAAGCTTCAGCAGCTCGATGCAGTTCCCTCCCAAAATGGTCGGAATCGAGAGGAGGAACGAAAAACGGACCGCCTCTTTCGGGTCCCAGCCCAGCATCTGCGCTGCAGAAATCGTTGAGCCGCTCCGCGAAATGCCGGGGATGAGCGCCGCGGTCTGCATGACGCCGATCCACAAGGCGTCTGAGGATTTTTTCACCCGCGCTAAGCGGATGCTATGTCCTAAAAAAAGGAGGCCTGCCGTGAGCAGAAAGCAGACCCCTAAAAACTGCGGCTGCGCGGCCCACACGCGGAAGGACTTTAGCAAAAAATAGGCGGGGACCAAGGGGAGCGTCGCTAAGACCAGGGAGCCTATTTTCTTTCTATCTAGGGCGAGAATGTCCCTCCGCAAAAAATAGAGCGCGGCGCCGAGGGTCCCGAGGTGGCAGGCGAGGTCAAAGAGGACGCCGCTCTCGATGCCAAAGATCATACGGGCGAGCTTGAGGTGTGCGGATGAGCTGACGGGGAAAAATTCGGTGAGCCCCTGGAGGATGCCGATAATGAGAGCGTGAATCCAGGACATGTGTATCAAGGGGTTGTCAAAAACTGGGCGACCGACGGGATTCGAACCCGCGACGTCTGGATCCACAATCCAGTGCTCTAACCAACTGAGCTACGGCCGCCAGAAGGTCTCAATCTTCTCTTATAGAGGCCTTTTCGGTCAATAAGGAATTCTCGGCAGTCTCGTCAGGAATGCTCAACGCAAAGACGCGAAGGCGCAAAGACGCAAGAGGATTGGGTTGTATTCTTCCGCTAAAGAAGTTGTACTCTGCCTCAGCTACTTCTCTAGAAACTCCCTTGTTTTGCATAGTGATTTCTATAAAAACTTCCTTTTCTTCAAGAGCCTCCCGCTCTTCTTTCTGAGCAGCTGTTTCTGCGGGTAAAGGCATGTCAAAATTTTCTTTAAAAACTTTTGTGCATACATTCGCACTAGGGGTAAATGAAACCATAAAAATTTATCCTCCTGTTTTATTTACCGGACATAAATTACATTTTTTTTATTTTGTTTACAACGGCTTAGAATCGATCTAACGTCAGAAAGGATTTCTGCATATCCCGGATGAGGAAATGAGTTAAAAGTTCAAAAAAAGCCTGCAATTTTGCTCCAGATGGATTAAGCTGTATCGAATTAGGGAGGCCTATGCGCATTGTTGATATCGGTGAAGATAGAAGCCATCTTTCTGAACTTGTGGATGCAGTTCTTCAGGGTCAGGAGATTTTGATCGCTGTGAAAGGAGTACCTGTTGCCAAGCTTGGACCCATTCCTAAAAAGCTGCCAATTAAGTTTGGGGTGTTGAAAGGAAAAATCAAAATTGCAAAAGATTTTGATAACCCATTGTCTGAGGAAACTCTAGCAGAATTTGGATGCATCTGAGGAGATTAAAATGGCAAAAATACTGGTCACAGGATCTACTGGATTTATCGGGAAAAGGCTTGTCTATCAACTCTTAGAACAAGGGCATGAGGTCTATGCTCTCTCCAGGATCCGGGGCATAGAGCCTAAAATCGCGGGCCGCTCCCGGCTGCATGTCATTTTCGGAGATCTCAGGGACCTTGCGGGCATGGAGCCTATTCCGGAGGATATTGAGGCTGCTTACTACTTAGTCCACTCGATGGCGAGCGTCGTTGACAATCTTCTCGAGGAAGAACGGAAAACCGCCCAAAACTTTGTCTCCTTAATTGAAAAGACGGGCTGCAAGCAGAGTATTTATTTGGGAGGGATCATCGAAGATGACATCCACCTCTCTCCTCATCTGCGCTCGCGTCTTGCCGTGGAGGAGGTTTTAAAAAACAGCAAAGTGAACGCGACTATCCTGCGCGCCAGCATCATCATCGGATCGGGGAGCGCTTCCTTTGAGATCATTCGGGACCTTGTGGAAAAACTTCCCGTCATGACAACTCCCCGATGGATCCACAGCCGCTGCCATCCGATCGGGGTGCGCGACGTGCTGTTTTATTTAACCGGCGTTTTACTCAACCCTCTCTGTTATGGGAAAACTTTTGACATCGGCGGGCCTGAGGAAATGTCTTTCAAAGAGGCGTTGCAGAGGTACGCCAAACTTAGAAAGCTGAAGCGGCTGATCCTTGATATCCCGCTCCTCACCCCTCGGCTCTCGAGCTACTGGCTTGTCCTTGTCACGTCGGTCCCTTTTTCGATCTGCAAACATCTTGTCGAAAGCATGCGCCAAAATACACGCAAATTGAACACATCCATTGATGCCGTGCTTCCTCATGTGTGCATTTCCTATGAAGAGGCGATCCGTCTCGCCTTCCAAAAAATTGCGCAAAACGAAGTGGTTTCTACTTGGGCCGATGCGTGGGATCTAAAAACTGTCAATGCGGACACGGAAAATTTTATCCGCGTCCCTCAAGAAGGGTGCTTTAAGGAAGTGAGGACCGTGAAAATTAAGGTTCCCATTGAAGAGGTGCAGCGTAGGATCTGGAGCATTGGAGGCGCTCAAGGCTGGTACTCGATGAATTGGACCTGGAAAGTGCGCGGGTTGATCGATCAGCTCATCGGGGGCAAGGGACTCAATCGCGGCCGCAGAGATCCCCACAAATTAGTGGTGGGGGATGCGGTGGATTTTTGGAGAGTGATCCTCGCCGATGAGAAGAAACGGCACCTCATTCTCTATGCTGAGATGAAGCTGCCGGGTGAAGCGTGGCTCGAGTTCCAAATCGATGAGACGGCAAAGACGCTTAAACAAACCGCTACTTTTAGGCCCAAGGGAGTTTGGGGACGGATCTATTGGTATGTGTCGTTTGTCTTTCATTTGATCATTTTCAAGAATATGGCCAAGGCAATTGCTACCTAATCGATGATGTTTGCATTAGAAATCGAATACACTGCGCCTGCCATGGTCCCTCCGGCAGAGTCTACATATTCCGAGGCTCTGCCGCCGCGGCTGTGGACCTTTTTACCGTAGGGCTTTGCAGGGTCGCCATCATTCACACTCAGAAGCGGGACGCCCACTCTTCTGGCCTTTTGCTTTGCCAACTTCAAGATCATCTCTTTATACTTGAGGTCCAGGGCGGCGGGGTAAATAGGCTCAAGCAGAAGGACCGGTTTGTCCTCATCATCCAGCAGCAATCGTAAGATCGCGCGGCCGCGGATTGGTGTATCCGGAGTGTTTTTGTCGAGTTTGAGCGCGATCAGCCGGTTTTGGCCGTTGAGCAAATACCCTAAAAGGCCCCGATTAAGATTTGAATCGCCATGGATCCTCTGGCAGCTCCCCGCGACTTCCGTCCCGGCAAGGAGGATGTCATAAGGGTCGTCTCCATCGGTTACAAAGACAGTTTCATGCGCGCTTGTTGTCTGTTTGAAGAGGTCCAGAATTGCGCTTAAGTCGTTTTTAAATTCACAGGTGTCTTTGAGGTTCTTGCTAATGGCAGCCGCGAGTTTCGAAGTAGTCTCTTCATCTATGTTGGGACGCATTAAACTTAAAATGTCTCTTTGCAGCTGCAGGTAGGGTGAGAGAGGGGAGGTGTCAAGCGCCGGTAATGCTTCCAATTTTTGTTCTTCGAGATTTTGCAAAAGAGGGAGCCCTTTGCCCTGCTCAGGAACCTTCACGTTTGCGCTGAGGCCGGCATCTGTCAAGTGCCCCTGCTGCAGGGCCCTTGCGAGGATCGAGCGGACCTTGATCTCATGCGGCTCTTGAGACGGGCTCGCAACGGCAGCGGCCTCCAGTTTTTCCTGTTGGTGAAATTTACCTAGGATCGCTTCGTGTTGTTCATGCAGCGCTTTGATGTGGGGATTATACCTTGGATTGCGCCGCACTTCTTGAAACTGATCATTCAGTACCGCTGAGATGAAAGTTTGCAAAGAGCTTTCTACCTGGGCCTTAATGGGTCCTTGCAGTCCGTTCAGACAGGCGCTGTAGGTGACGATGGCAAGGGGATTTCTGCTTTTCCAGAATGTATTCAAAAACTTTTCTCCGCCGCCGGCCTCATCCGCGAGAAAGGGCGCATGCTGCTTGAAGGCCGCCCACAGCAGATCATCAAGGTTCAAAATTGCACCGGCCTCTGCCGCATCATTGAGCAGCTTGACCCCGCGGAGTTTTAATATCGCGCTCAACTTATTAGAGCGGGAAATGGCCTCGGAGGTTTTTCTCGCCCCAAAAAGAAGCTCGAGTCCTTGCTTCAGTGCAACTGGGCCCAGCTCCCTAGCTTGGCGGAGGTCTTCCAAGGCCCACAGGAGGGCTTTTTCGGAAGGCTTATCCTTCAGCACGTAACTGGTGACGCTTTTAGCTCGGTCTTCCATCAGCTTTCTATCCTGAAGTTCTATAAAACCGAGCTTCAAGAGCAGTAGCATGCAGCCTGTACTCTTCGCTTGGCTGAGTTGTTTGCACCGCTCTTCTGAGAGTAGCGCTTCTGTAAGATCGCAGAAAAGCAAGAGACGGAGCTTAGGGTCCCTGACTTCGACAATGGCGGCCATCGCGTCCGGGAGCAGAGCAAGATTGTGTGTGATCGGCGGCGGGATGCCTTCCGCGGAGGATGCTTTGCAGATGAAGAAGAAAAGGGCTTCTAATGCGCTGCGTCTGAAATGGGGATCGGTCTGTTTGTCCGCAGCGTCCAGCGCTTGGTCCAGCCCGGGACATCTTGCCCCATAGCGCTGGCGCATGGAAGAAGAAATGACTCTTAAATCTTCTCCTTCGAAAAGCGTAGCTAGCTGTATTTCTTGTTCGCTGAACGGAGAGATCCTTATCACACTCACTGGAGACCAAGAATACTTGGTCTTAAACTGTTTAAGCATTTCCCTCGGGAATTTTTCAAAAAGCAAACAGGATAGAGTACGCAGATGGGATCTGGCTGTGGATCTGTCCTCGTTATTTTGGAATTGAAAACCAGAGAGAGGAAAAGCTTTTACGGAGGCTTCATCTAATGAGCGAATGGCAAGCATCGCAATGTCCAATTTATCCCTAACATTTGGAATATTGTGCATGTGCTTTGATACCAGGAGCTGGCAAGTTTTCAGCGGGCTGTGCTGGACCGCCAGCTTCGCAACGGCAACAAGCTCCTCGTGGTAATCTCCAAAGTGGAATTCTTCAAGGACCTCTACCGGGTTTTTCTTAGCGATTTCGAGGATTACGTCACCCTTCTGGCAAACATCCAGATCGTATTGATAGATTCTATTTGCGTCGAGCACGGCCCCATTTTCACGCGCGTCTTTCATTGCTATAGCGAAATGATCCCTTTGATCGCGGATATTAAAGTGCTCAAGACAACGTATCGAGGCACCCGGCACCGCAATCATAGCGACAGCTAAACGGTTTTTTGCTCCCTTAATTTCATAATTAGAGATCAAAGATGCTGTTTGATGTGCAGCGTGCGCAGCAGCTACCTTCGCAACGGCGACGCGGTCTGTTTCCTCCGGCAGGTCAAAATCTTTAATATGCTCAGAAACACCCACAGGGTCTGTCTCCGCTGCAAGGAGAGCGATCTCCAAGCGGTCTTTTGCTTTTTCGATGCCGTAGGTTTTTATGTTTGCAGACAAGATGGCATTTTTAGGTAGTAGGCCTCGCCCCCATGCGGCTCTTCTTTTGGCAGCTAGTACCCTGCTCGGCTGCACGCGGTCCCTGATCGAGGGAATATGCACGATGTTTGAGAGGGGACGGCATAGCTCCTGTGCCACGTATTCTTCCAAGGTAGTTCCTTTGGGATTCTTTCCATTTAACAGCGCGCCGATTTGTTCCTCAGGGCAGAGCTGGATGATCCAATTGAAGCAGTCCAGGGAAAGGGCGCACAAAAACAGCAGCTCTGAGGTTAAAAGCGCTAGCCGGCTCTCTTCGGGAAGCCCCTTGCACTGGCGGACTAAGAGGCCGAGCTTGATGAGATTTTTTGATGTAGCAGCCTCGAGGAGTTCCGCCCGCAGACTCTCGATGGAGGTGTTCTTTTCTTTAAAGAGCTTTTGGATTTTTGCTGCCTCCGGGTCTTGATCGATTCCAAGGTCTAACTCAGCGATGAGGCGCGTCTTTAATGCAGCCGGTTGTGTTGCCCACCAGTCGCTTTCAGGGGGCAGCAGTGCGGCAAACCGGAGGCGGCTTTCTAAGTCCGGGGCTATCTGTTGGAGGTCGATCTGCACCGCTTGGAGTTCTCCACGGTTAACCTTCTCTATCACAGCGTCAAATTTATTGAATTCGTTAGATTTTACAGTCATAATGATGAATTGTAACATATTTAATATTAAAATATCATCAAAATTAGAACGGCAAATAGAATGTGATAAACTTTATTTTAATTCCTGTGTTATAATCAATTAATCCATTCATTATTAGGAAGGCGTGGCGTCTCTGGATTCAATTTGTTGTCAGAGAAGTAGGATCATTAGCCAAGCCCTGTTTTGGCAGGATGTATACAAAAGCCACTGTTTTGTATACATCCAAGGATGCAATGTATACAAAAATACAAGCGAGCGGCTTATGTATCTAATAATCAAGGAGATGTCTATGTATTCGATTCGCGGTCAACGGAGTAAAGTAGTCGCTCCAGACCCATTTTGGCAGGATAAAAGTAATAGATGTATACAAAAACAGCCTTTTTGTATACATTCAAGAGCAAGATGTTCACAAAATAAAGAGTTGATGTGTATGTGGCTAAGAATAGGGCGTTTAGTTCAGCAACCCGGTGGATATAAAGCATTTATCCCGCTTCCCTTTCCCCCCACGGAGCCATTGTGTCTTTCTCCGCAGTTGGAGGTAAAGCATGGAGAGGCCATGCGGCTTATTGGCAAATTGGATGGCATCAGCCAGCTGCTTCCTGATAAGGATTTTTTTCTCTTAATGTTTGTCAGAAAGGAGGCAGCTTCCTCTAGTCAAATCGAGGGGACGCAGGCAACCATGGTGGATGCAATTGAAGCAGAAGTGATTCCTCAATCTGCTCAGGCCAAAGATGTGGAAGACATCATGTGCTATATTCGCGCTTTAAATTATGGAATCGAGCGTTTTGATACCCTGCCTATTTCTGTCCGTTTTATGCGGGAACTCCATGATAAATTAATGAGGGGAGCGCGCTCTACCCAGCACCCATTCCCTGGAGATTTTCGATATTCTCAAAATTGGATTGGAGGTACATCCCCCTCAAACGCTACGTTTGTGCCGCCTCCGCCTCTTGAGGTGCCACAAGCTCTCGGGGACATCGAAAGGTTTATTCATGCCAAAGATGACAACTATCCTCCGCTTATAAAAGCAGCATTATTGCATGCCCAATTTGAAACAATTCATCCATTCACAGACGGTAATGGAAGAACAGGGCGGCTTCTCGTAACGATGTTCTTATGGCAGGAAAAGGTATTAGAACTTCCATTGCTTTATTTATCTGATTTTTTTAAAAAAAACCAGAATCTGTATTATGACCGCTTGCAAGCTTATCATAGCGATCCGGCAGAGGTCTATGCATGGCTTGATTTTTTCCTCGAAGGTGTTATTTCAACTGCAAATTCTGCAATTCAGATAGCTTCGAATATCACCAATATCCGAGAGAGGGATATGGCAAAAGTTCATAAGTTAGGTAAAACATCAGCTGCTACAGCTGTCGAAGTACTACGTAATTTATTTCGACAGCCTATCGTCGATGTTGCGAAAATTCAGGAATGGACAAAAGGAAAAACACGAGCAGGAGCACAAAAAATCATCGAGCGGTTAATCGATCTTGAAATCCTTGCTCAAAGAGATCCTACAAAAACTTATGGAAGAACCTATGAATATCGATCGTACCTTCAACTTTTTGAAAGAGAAAAAGAGAATTAAAGAACCTGTTGCCAAGCTTGGCCCGATTAGAAAAAAGCGGAAAATAAAATTTGGCGTGCTAAAGGGAAAAATCAAAAGTGCAAAAGATTTTGATGCACTCTTGAAAATCTGCTCACCTCTTTAAAAATCGATAGCCTGTGGCTTGGTGCCACTTTGTCGTAAGTCCGCCAAAAAATTGCGCCCGCAGTTCCGGCTCTCTATAGAGAATCCCCAGACAAAAAAAGACAAGAAGCAACGCAATCACACAAGGATAGGGCAACGTTTTTGTGCGGAGGTAAAATTGCCAGAGGGCCGGTGCGTGTGAAGGGAACTCGAGGAGCGCGGAGGTGAAGGCATTGTTGAGGGAATGCAGTGGCGGAAAAATCAGCGAGAAGAGGAGAAGAAAGATCGAGAGGCCCACCCAGAAGGGAAAGAAGAGGTTGTAGAGGAGGCTCAGCCATGGAAATTTCAGGAAGACGAAGAGGAGCACGGGGAGTGTGACGAGGTGGACGGCGATGTTGAGGGAGAGGGCCTTGCGGAGCATCGAAGAGAGTAGGTGTCCGGTTTGATGCAGTGTTGTCATGTGGGCAAGGAGCGAGAGGGGGCGTCTGGGGAGAAGATAGGAGAAAAGTTTTTCGCAGGGAGCATAGAGAAGAAGGATCGCGAGGGTTGCTAAAAAACTGAGTTGGAAGCCGAGATGCATAGCGGAGTAGGGATCGAGGAGGATTTCGATACAGAGCGCGCAACCGAGGGAATTCAATGCGTTGCTGCGCAGATCGAAGAAGGAGCCGATCAAAAAGATAAAGATGCCGATCCACGCCCGCTGTACGGAGGGCGCGTTGCCCACAAAGAAAAAATAGGCGCTGAGTAGAACGAGGAGAAGGACGATGGCTTTTTTCGGGGCAAGAAAGAAACGTAAAAAAAATCCGCAGAAAGCAGCCAGCAGCGCAAAATGAAATCCTGAGATGGCGAGGAGGTGGTTGACGCCGATTTTTCCAAACTCAAGCGAGAGGGTCCGCTCATCAAGATCGCCTGTCGCAAGCGAAGAAAAAAAGGAGGCAACCCTTGGATCTTTGAGGTGTCGTTTGAGATAGTTGCTCACAGATGTCTTTGCTTGGAATCGGAGTTCCGCAGCATTCCATCCCGGCAAAGGGGTCCAGGATGTGGGTTTGAAAAAGTAGTTTCTCCCATTTTTGTGACACAAGGTTCCTTCGACTGTGTAGTTGCAGGAAGCGGGCGGCCGTGCTTTTTTCAGAGGAACCATGATGCGGCAGGGGAGGTTGCGATAGGCGGCGCCGTCTGCAGCGGTGAATGTGGTCAGTGTTCCTTCGTACTGGTGGTTCTTGCCGAATACGGTGGAGCCGACCTTCACGCTACGGATGGAAAATGTCGCCTTGCCCGGGGTGGTGGGTTCAGTGGGGAATTGGGGAGGATAGATCCACAGCGTGTAGGCGTAAGCGAAGAGGAAAAACAAGATGCCTCGATAGAGATGGAGGCGGAGCAGGGCATGGATGCAAAGGGGAATGAGGATATAATAGAGGTCGCCGGTGAGCGCGGCCGCAGCGCCTGAGAGGAGATCAATGCCGGCGAGGAGGGCGGGGTAGGTGAGGGTGAAGGATGAGTGTCGCACGTGGGCTCTCAGTTTATTCGCAGCAGTATAACCACTTGGAAATATTTTAAGAAAAAGAAAGAAGATCGTGTCCGTGTGCGCTTGCTATTACCCATAAGTATTTTTTTTCGTAGGGAACTCGAAGTTTTTGCATAAGTTTACAGATTGGTGTGAATTTAGCAGTTCAACGCAAAGACGCGGAGACGCAAAGACGCGGGAAGAACAAGAGAGATCGCCCTTTTTGCGGAGCATGCCCAGAAGGAAAGAAATATTTTTTAAGAAAGCAGGCAAATAAGCTGAGTTTTTGCAATATATTTGCTTTCTTAAAAAATATTTCTTTCCTTCTGAGCGTTGAACTTTCGTTCAACAAAAGGGCGATAGGAGTCCGTCTGCACTTCCCATATAACTTCCTTTCTCTCCTTCCCCATTTTTGAGTGCGATTTACGCACTCCAAAATCAGGAACCCTCCCTTTGCGTCTCCGCGTCTTTGCGTCTTTGCGTTGATATCCGACAAAAAAATGCCCACAAAAAATGCAAGTAAAAGTTATGGGTAATAGCAAGCGTGCCGTTGCCCGATCTTCTTTCTTTTCTACTCTTCTCACTTTTGGGAGGTCATCTCTTTGTCGAGGGAGCGGTAGATGAGGCGGGCGCCGCGCTGGCCGGTGAGGAAGACGAAGAACCACTGCATCATGACGACGAGGCGGTTGCGGAACCCGACGAGGTAGACGACGTGGATGAAGCACCAGGCGAGCCAGGCGATGAAGCCGGAAAATTGAAGCTTGCCGGCGACGACGACGGCTTTGGACTTTCCAATGGTGGCCATGTACCCTTTGTCGAAGTATTTGAAGGGCGGCCGTTTCTCTTTAGGAGTGAGATTTTTGATGATTTTGGCGACGTATCTTCCTTGCTGGATCGCAGTGGGGGCGATGCCGGGAAGCGGCTTGCCGTCGGGTCCCATGGCTTGGGCGGCGTCGCCGATGACAAAGATTTCGGGGTGGCCGGGAATGTTGAGCTCAGTGTCGACGATGACGCGGCCTTGGCGGTCAAGGGGAACATCGAGGGTTTTTAGGAGGGGGGAGGCTTGGTTGCCGGCGGCCCAGATGATGTTACGGCAGGGGATGAACTGGTCTTCGATTTGGACGCCCTCTTCGGACACGTTGGTGACTTTTTTGCCGACCATCACACAGACTCCGAGATTTTCTAGGTCTTCTTTGGCCTTGAGGGAAAGCTTTTGCGGGTAGACGGGGAGAATGTAGGGCGTAGCTTCAATGAGGTATATTTTAGATTCTTCGGGGTGGATGTTGCGGAAGTTCTTAAACATGGTTTTGCGGGCGATTTCGGCGATCGCTCCGGCCATTTCAACGCCGGTAGGGCCGCCGCCGATGACGACGAAATTGAGGTACTTGGCGGCTTCCTTAAGACTGTCCATCCGCTCAGCCCGCTCAAACGAGATCAGCACCTGTTCTCTGATTTTCAAGGCGTCGCTGATTGTCTTGAGGCCGGGCGCAAATTTTTCCCAAGGGTCGTTGCCAAAGTAGGAGTGGGAGGCGCCGACGGAAAGGACGAGGTAATCGTAGTTCATCCGGTCGCCGTTGCCGAGGACCACTTCTTTTTTATTTTTATCGATTTGAACGACATCGCCCATGATCACATGAAAATTGGACTGGCCGCGGAACACTTCGCGGATGGGTGTCGCGATGTCTGCAGGGGAGAGCGCGGCCGTGGCGACTTGGTAGAGCAAGGGTTGGAAGAGGTGGTGGTTGGTCTTGTCGATGAGCAGGATGTCGAGCTTGGCGCCTTTTAAAGATTTTGCGGTGTTGAGTCCGCCAAAACCTCCTCCGACGATCACGACTTTGGTATAGGCCATGGTGTATCCTCTTAAGGGGACTTTTCCTCACCATAGGGTCCCTTTCAAAAACATTCAACAATTATTGCAACGCAAAGGTTGCGTTGATAATTAAAGGCGCAGCTATTAAACTCACACCTTGGTGTAACACTTCAATCCCTTAGGAAAAAGATGTATTCGGTACAGAACCTGTTGGATGAGCATGGAAAAGAGCTGGCATTGAGGCTGATCGCCGGGAAGGCGGGGCTGCGCCTTCCCCTTAAACATGCAGAGGTGAAGCGTCCCGGGCTCGCGCTTTCGGGCCATCTGACGCCGTACATTTCTAAACGTGCGCTGGTGTTCGGGAATACGGAGTTCTCCTACCTGAAAGGGCTGGGATCGGAAGTTAGCAAAGAGCGGCTGCGCACGCTACTCCTCTGTGAAATCCCCGCGGTGATCGTCGCGCGCAATCTTACTCCGCCTATCGAAATTGTCCAAGTGTGCGAGGAGCTTCAGATCCCTCTGCTTAAGACCTCTTTCCCGACGACCCGTTTTCTCTCCCAGATCAACTTTCTATTTTTGAAGATTTTTGCAAAGACGACAACGTGTCATGGGACGCTTGTGGAAGTGTTCGGCGTGGGCGTGCTCATTCAGGGAGATTCTTCGGTGGGGAAAAGCGAAGCGGCGCTTGGGCTGATCGACCGCGGGCATCGTCTCATTTCCGATGACTTAGTCAAGATCCGGGTCAAGGAGGGATACCACCTGGAGGGGTCGGGGCCGGAGCTGACCCGCCGCCATATGGAGATCCGGGGGATTGGAATTATCAATGTGGCCCATCTATATGGGGCCGATTGTGTGCGGGACACCAAGAGTATTGATCTGGTGGTCAATCTCGAAAATTGGGTGGAAGAGAACAGTTATGATCGGGTGGGTCTGGAAGAAAAACATTGTGAATTTTTGGAAATCAAAGTTCCCTATCATGTGCTGCCTGTAAAGCCGGGAAGGGATGTGGTACTTCTTCTCGAAACGATCGCGCTGAACTTCCGGTTGAAGGTGATGGGATATGATTCTGTGAAGGAATTTAGAGTCAAGCTTTTGGATGCCATTGCAAAAAAAGAGCGAAAGAAAGTAAGAAAGAATCCTAAAGCTCGACTTTGTACAATTTTTAGCGAGCAGATCTAGAGGAAGCGCTCTGCAAATTTCTTATTTCTTCGCGAAATTAATAGCC
>JABDEH010000014.1:286-9547 GCA_013287215.1 Chlamydiota bacterium | reverse complement strand
AAGAGGTATTAGTGCTGTGAAATTGTCACGCGAAATCAAAGTAAAGAACCGCTTTGGGCTCCACGCTAGGCCGGCCGGCTTGATCGTCAAGCTATTGCAGGGGAGCGCCTCTACGGTGGAGTTTACCTACAAGGATAACACGGTCAATGCGCGGAGCATCATGGGCCTCTTGACGCTGGGGGCGGGCAACAATGCCTGCATCCGCGTGGACATCGAGGGAGAGGATGCCGAAGCGACCTTGCAACATCTGATCGAAGTGTTTGAAAGGCAATTTGGAGAGGAACGTGTCCACTCAGGATGAAAAAGGCGAGGTTCGTTTTCAAGGGGCTCCCGTCAGTGACGGAATCGCCATCGGAACGCCCTATTTTCTCTCGCCGCTCCCGCCTGAAATGGTGCCTGAATTTCCTATCACGACGGCGGAGGTGGAGGATGAGATCGAGCGCTACCGGAGGGCGCTCTTTTCCTCGCGCGAAGATTTAGAGCGCCTTCAAAGCGATCTTGCTAATGAAGGCTCTGTAGATGCGGTCTCTATTATTGATACGCATATTCAGATGCTGGAGGATCCGCTCATGACGAGCCACATGGAGGAGCGGATCCGGGATACTCATCAAAATACGGAATCTGTCTTCCGCACGGTGATCGGAGAGTTTGAGAAGCGCTTGACGGAGACCAAGGACACGTTTTTTCAACAGCGGCTAGTCGATGTCACTGACCTTTCCAAGCGGATCCTTGGGCATCTTGGCGCGCAGGAAAAGCTCGCCATGGACCAGATCCCTCCTAATTCGGTTGTGTTTGCCAAAGAGCTTGTTCCCTCGGAGACTGCAGCCGTGCAGGCGACGCGCATCAGCGCCTTTGTCACGCAAATTGGGGGCGGCCACTCGCATGCGGCCTTGATCGCGCGCGCCAAGGGGATCCCTTTTGTGGCGAGCATCGATGTGCAAAAGCTGCAGAACACTCCCGGTGCATGCGTGATTGTGGACGGAGTCACCGGAGAGATCATTGTCAACCCCACATCGACCACGCTGCGGAAATATAAGGCGTTGAAGAAACGGCTCAGCGCAGAATATCACCAGCTCCAAGAGGAAGTCCACCTTCCCGCAAAAACGCTCGATGGGCGCCTCATTGCCGTTTACGCCAACGCGGGTGAGATCGGCGATGTCGACCAGGTCCACCGTTATTATGCCCAAGGGGTGGGGTTATTCCGCTCCGAAAATTTATTCTTGCAAAATCCTGAGTTCGTCTACTCGGAAGAGATGCAGGTGGATGCCTATTCTCAATTGCTCCAGCGTGCCAAGGGGCTTCCTGTGGTCATTCGGGTGTTTGATCTTGGCGGAGATAAAACCCCGCCGCTCGGGCTTGAGCAGGAACAGGAGCTGAACCCGCTCATGGGCTGCCGGGGGGTCCGCTTCCTTCTGAGATATAAAGAGGTCTTCCGCGCCCAACTGCGCGCGATCTTCAAGGCGTCTCAAGAGGGACCCGTAAAGCTTCTCCTTCCGCTGATCTCTGATGTTGAAGAGCTGCGCCAGGCCAAACAAGTGATCGAGGAGGTGCTGCGAGATTTCCCCGGCCTCTCAAAAATTCCTCTCGGGTGCATGATGGAGGTCCCGTCGGCGATCTTGATGACGGATGCCATCGTGCAGGAGGTTGATTTTCTCTCGATCGGGACGAACGATCTTGTACAATTTACTTTGGGCGTCGACCGCTCGAACGCTTCTATGACTGCAGCCCATTTTCCCGCGCACCCGAGTGTTATCCGGCTCATTCGGATGGCGCTTCTCGAGGCCAAGCGCGCGAAAAAACCGATTGCTGTCTGCGGTGAAATTGCCTCCAATCCTCTTTTTATTCCCTTGCTGCTGGGCTTAGGCTTGGAAGAGTTTTCCTGTTCTCCCCGATTTATTCCGATGCTCAAACGGATCATCCGGCGCAACTCTTTTCAAGATGCTGCCGCCCTTGCGGAATGCGTGCTGCAAAAGCAAACGTCGCAAGAAGTCTCGAAGATCCTCATCGATCATTACCGCGCCCTCCTCCCCGAACATCAAGGCGCGCTCTAGTGCACACTGTCTCAAACTACCTGAGTCATTTTTGTTGAGGAGGGCAGATTGTTCTTTCGTCAATGTTGCCGTGCCCGATTCTCTTTTTTCTTCTCCTGAGGGAGTCCCCGAGTAGTTCCGTTTTTGTTGGTAAAAATAGTTGTGAATTATTTAGACTGTGCCAACAAAAAAATGATTCAGCTGACTTGATGTCAATAAATTATTTTAAAATATCGTAAATTTCAGGAGATTACAATGTCAACGCAAAGCGTATCGCTTAATCCAGATTTACAAGAGCACTTAGTACCGGAAGTTGCTGCTGCCAGTTTACTAGAAAATCCCGCCTATTCACTACAGGGGAGGGTTTCGCTTGAACAGATCAAAGACATCTCGACGGTTGCCGCAATCGCTCTGTTTTCAGGGGGGCTTTTTGCGACTGCTTTTTATTCGGCTTATTTAGTTGCCTTGCCTCTTTTTTTTACTGCGGGGGCCTCTTACTTCGCGGGCTGCGCGATTGATGCGATCGTGGAGAGGGACCAGGCGTTGGAAAAAAAATTGGGCGCCAGCGCGATGGGCCAGACGGTGATTAAAGTACAAGATTCTGAGAGCGTCGAGAAGGCGCTGACCCGTTTGAATGAGCTGGAACGGACATTTTCAGAGGCGATCCGCGCGCTGCAAGCGGGACGGGGAGCCAATGCAGAGGGACAGACTGAAATGCCTGTTGATCAAAATCTAGCGCGTTTGGAGATCGATCTGCTCAAAGGACATTTGGATGCCCAGGGCCAGCAGCTGACGATGCTTGCTGGGCAGATGGAGGTTTTGGGGGCCAAAGGGCAGCATGAATTAGACAGGCTGAAAGCCCAGCTGGAAGCTCAAGATCTGCTGCTGACTAAAGTGCGCGCAGAGGTGGATGCGCAAGGTCAACTCGCCGGCCCATTAAGTCTGTTGGTAGAAAAAATGGGAGCGCAACTGGCAGCCCAAGGCGAGAGGGCCGATCGTTTGAAGTTGCAGGTAGACGCCCAAGTACAGGAGATGCTATCGGGACCTTTAACTCAACTGGTGGAAAGGCTAAAAGCGCAAGTGGAGGCCCAGAGTCAGCAGATCGATCAATTAAAATCGCAAGGGTCCGCTCTGGGGCAAGAAATTCAATCGGGAACTCTGTCTCAGTCGGTAGAAAAAATCAGAGTGCAAGTGGAAGCCCAGAGCCAGTTGGCTGAAAAATTGAAGTCGCGCGTGGACGCGCAAGAACAGGAACTGGTGGGAGGGCTCCAGCAGCAATTAGTAGGACAAAGGCAGGATATTGAGAAGCTCGCCGCGCGTATGGAGGCCCAAAGTCAGCAGGCGGCTAGCGCCTTGGCCCAGTGGGCAGAAAACCTGAAGGCCCAAGTCGAGGCCCAGGGCCATCAGTTCGATCGAGTGAAAACCGATATCCAAAGCGGGCAAATGCAGATCGGTGCGCTCATTCAAATGGTCGAAACCTTAAAAGCAGAGAGCGAGGCCCAAAGTCAGCAGGCCGATAAGCTCAGAGCGGAACTCGCTGCCCAAGGACAAAAGTCCGGCCCCCTGGGCCAGATGCTGGAAACGCTTCAAGGGCAAATTGCGGCCCAGCGGGGCCAGGTGGAAACTCTGAAAGCCCAAGTCGATGGCCAGGAAGCGAAGGGGCAAAGTGAAATAGAAAAACTTAAAATGCAGCTTGAAGGGCAAAACAAGCAAGTTGCGAAACTTAGCGCCCAAGCGGAAGCACAAGAAAAAATGCAGCAGGCGGGAGTGCTGGCCCAGGCTGATATCGATGCGCTGAAGGGTCAGATCGCAGCTCAAGCGCAGCTCGCAGGCACGCTGAAAACACAGCTTGAAGCGCAGCTGGCGAAAGGGCCTACCGGAGCGATCGGCCAGACCGAGTTCGATCAGCTGAAAACGCAGATTGCGGCTTTGATACAGGGCGCAGAAAAGCTGAAAGGGCAGCTCGAAGCGCAAGGCAAGCGGATGGATGGATTGGATATCGCGATCCGCAAGAAGAAGGATAAGTAATTAGAAGTTGAATGGCATCCCGCTCTGCTGCGAAGCTTGGGCGTCTACTTTCTGGTAGGCGCTCTGGCATGCGGCCTTGATTAAGTCTTGAAGCCCCTCGAGATCGCTGGCATCGACGCACTCGGGTTTGATGACGATCGACTGGATTTCCTTCTCTCCGTTCACCGTGACGGTGACAAGGCCGTTGCCGCTGGTGCCGACGACCTGTAACTGTTTTGCCTCTTCGCGCATTTTCTCAACCTGCTGTTCCATGAGGCGCGCTTGCTTCTTCATTTTAGAAAATCCACTACCCATAGTTTATCCTTTGATGGTTCCTTCTAGTTCGACGGCCGCAAACCGGACGAGCGTGTCCAGCTTGTGCTGGGGGATTTTACGCTCTTGCGGATTATTTTGTAAGGAGGGAACCGGAGCTTCCGCTATTTTAGGCTGCGCTTTTTGAACAGGAAGGGGGCTCTCGGGGACAAACTCTTCTTTTGCGAGTTCTATGACGGGGGCCGGGGTTTGCAGCGCTTCCAGCCGATCCACGAGGGTGTCGAGGGTGAGGCGGGATTTGCTGCGCAGGAGGTGGAGAAGGACCATCTCGAGGGTGGTTTGTTTGAATGGGGTCTTGCTCAAGGACTCGATCATTTTTAGGAGGAAGTCGAGGATGTAGAGGCAATGGTCTCGGGTAAATGGGGAAGAGCCGTAAGCTTTCTGCTGATAGGGTTCGAGGGCTGCGGGGGAGAGATGGGCGAGGAGGCGACAGCGGTAATGGTCTGTGAGCCCTTCGAGGAAGTGGATGGGGTCTTTGCCCGAAGAGAAAAGTTGCTGGGCAAGCGAAAAGGCGAAGGGGAGGTTACCTTCTAAGATCGCGGCATCGAGCTCAAAAAATGAAGTGTGCGGCATGAGGCCGAGGAGCGCTGCGGCGGTCTCTTCCGTTGCGGGGCCGGAAACGGAGCATAGGAGCTGATCGAGGAGCGATTCGGCGTCGCGCAAGGAACCTTCGGAGGCTTTGATGAGGAGGTTTAAGGCCCCCTCTTCGATTTCGGCGCCGAGATCTTTGGCGATCCACGCGAGCTTCGCGCGCATCACGTCGGGGGAGATCCTCTGGAGGTCGAACCGCTGGCAGCGGCTGATGATCGTCGGCAGCACCTTATGGGGCTCCGTCGTAGCAAAGAAAAATTTGACGTGGGAAGGGGGCTCTTCGAGGGTTTTCAGGAGGGCGTTAAAGGCCTCCTTCGTCAGCATGTGCACCTCGTCGATCAAGTAGATTTTATATTTTCCAAAGGCGGGGGCGTAGCCGACGGTCTCGTTGATCTGGCGCACATCATCGATGCCTCGGTTGGAGGCGCCGTCGATCTCCAAGATGTCTAAAGAATTTCCTGCATTGATGGCGAGGCAGGAGGGGCACTGATCGCACGGCTCGCAGTTTTCGCTCAAGGCATGGCAATTCAGCGCCTTGGCAAACAGGCGGGCGATTGTTGTTTTTCCCGTCCCGCGCACCCCGCAAAAGAGGTAGGCGTTCGCGATGCGGCGGGAACGGAGGGCGTTCTTTAGGGTGGTGACGATCACATCCTGTCCCACAATCGTGGAAAAAGAGGCGGGGCGGTACTTTTTAGGAATGATTTGATAGCTTCGCATCTTGAAGCCACTATATTGGATGGACAAATATTTTAGTAGCTCTTATTTGACCCATTTCTGATAATTAAGGCAAAGGGCTGGTCCCTCTGAGAGGTGAGTCGTGGTTCGGGAAGATCTGCAGCCAAGGGCCCAAAGAGAACGCACGCAGCGGATGCTGATGGGCGCAGGCGTACTTCTATTTGTTGCTGCCTTTTTCTTTTTCCGCGACTTTCCTGCACACGCTTGGAGCCTCGGAAACTTTTTTGGCTCGGTCCTTTTTGCATTTTTGTTGACGCTGCTCTCTTGTGTTTATCTGCGCTCCAAACACCGCATGCTATTTTATTCTCCCAGCAAGATGGCCTTGCTTGTCACAATTGTGCTCATGACGCTAATCTTAGCAAAGGGGATCGACTATTTTTTATTGGACAAGGCGTTTTTGCTCTTTGTTCCCTTTGCCGTTTTTTTGACCTGTGTTTTGATCGACGGAGAGGTCGCCCTCTATATGGCCGGTTTTGTTACGCTCACCTTGGCCCTTTGCTTGACAGTGCCTGTTGATCGGTTCATCACGATTAACTTGGTCGGGGCCATTGCGACGATTGTGTCGACGCGCCATCTTCATAAGCACAAAGAAGTATTTTATATTTTCGGCAAAGTGTTTTGCGCCTGCGCGCTCGTTGTGATCGCGTTCCATCTTTTCCAGGCGGACCTGTGGAGCCTGGAGATGAAGCAGGAACTGATCAGCGTGTGCGTGTTCCTGCTGGCCACGTCGGTGATCACGGTGGCCATTTTGCCCATCCTTGAGTCTGTGTTCTGTGTGATGACCGACATGACCTTGATGGACTATTGGGATCCCAACCATCCCTTGCTGCGCCGGCTTAGTCTAGAGGCGCCGGGCACCTACCAACACTCTCTGGTGATCGGGAACTTGGCCGAAAGCGCCGCGCAAGTGATAGGGGCCAATGGATTGTTTTGCAGGGTCGCTAGCTTATATCACGACATCGGCAAGCTCACGAACCCCCACTATTTTACGGAGAACCAGCTCGGCGGTTTTAATATTCATCCGCTGCTCACTCCCTTGGAATCGGCCCAGGTGATCATTGCCCACGTTACCGAAGGGGAGGCGATTGCCAGGAAGTACCGGCTGCCGCAAAATATCATCGACATCATTCTGCAGCACCATGGGACGACCCTGGTCTATTATTTTTACTGCAAACAGGTGGAGAAAGAGGGAAAATGCGTGGATGCGAAACATTTCCGCTACGCAGGCCCGAAGCCGCAGACGAAGGAGTCGGCGATCATCATGATCGCGGATACGATCGAAGCAGCCTCCCGCTCTTTGGACGAAGTGACGGAAGAGACCCTCACGCTCATGGTCGAAAGGCTGGTCTCCGATCGGATCAACGACCATCAGTTTGATCAGTGCCCTCTCTCTTTTGAAGAGCTCATTCTGGTCAAGCGGGCGATCATCAAAACACTGGCTGTGACGAGCCATATCCGGATCAAATTTCCTAAGAAGCCCATGTAGTTTCTGAAAAAAAGATACAAAAGAGTGACACTCCCAAATCCCCTAAAGGGGATGGGAATTCCCGCGCGTCATTTTAAAAAGATAAAGATCGGGCCAGGGCACGAAAGAAAAACTCGTATGCCTTTCCCTCTTTCTTCATCCGTCCTCCGGCGGAAACCCGGCCCTTAAGGGCCGGGTATTTTCAAAAAGACGACTTAGGAGGGGGTACGAAGCCCCTCCCAAGACGCAGTAACAATCCCCGGCCTTAAGGCCGGGGTTCACCGTGCCCCTGCCCTTGCCCGATCTTTGTTAATTAGTTTATTGCACTAGAGAACCCGATTTGCTATCCTGGCAGAAAATACTTAAGTGATCACCCCAATGAAAAAATGGTTGTCTCCGGGACTTGTCCCGCTTATTTTCTGCGCCGGCGCTTTGCATGCCGATAAGCGCCCCACTCCGATGAAGGGCCCCTGGTTCACAGGCCCCCTGATTACCGGGTCCGCCTACATGATCCCGAAGGACAATTTCAACGTAGAGCCCTATATTTACGTGACCAGGAATAGAGGCTCTTACGATGAAAATTGGAACAAGGTATCGTCCCTTAAGTTTTGGAGCACCCTATTTCAGCTTCCGATGCAGGTGGGTTTGAACCCTTGGATGGAGGTAACATTGACTCCACAAGTGTTCCACAACCGTATCGATGCGGACCCTTCTCTTGGCATTTCCGCCGCGACCTCGACTCAATTTGCAGATTTTTATGCCCAGCTCGGGATCCAGATCATCCGTGCAAAAGAGGAAGATTGGTACCCCTCGATCGGGTTTCAGATTACTGAGACATTTCCAACGGGGAGATATGACGACCTCGACCCGCTTAAAAGCAAAATGGATGTAGGAGGGGCCGGCGCTTACGCCACGAGTTTTACTCTGCTCTTCAGTAAACTCTTCCATATCAATGGCAAACATGGGTACTTGAGCACGCGCGGATCTGTGAGCTACACGGTTGCCCCCGAACTCAGTGTCCGGGAGTTCAATAGCTATGGGGGCGGCTTTGGGACCAGGGGGCATGTTCACCCCGGCCATATTCTGCAGGGACTGATCGGTCTAGAATATGCCCTCACTCTCAACTGGGTCGTTGCGATGGACTTGGACTACATCCATATCAACAAAAGTACGTTTAAGGGCAATCCGGGCATTCTCTCCCCCGGAGTTCCCGCAACGGTGGGGTACCATTCCAGCGAGCAGTTTAGCTTGGCCCCCGGATTGGAATATAACTTTAGCGAGAGGATCGGGGTCATCGCCGGCGTTTGGTTTTCTGTGCTCGGGCGCAATCAACTGGACTTCACAGCGGGCGTCGCTGCCTTCAACTGGTATTATTAATGGATAAATCTATTCCAGGAAGCATAGCGTTCTACGATGACTCCTCTTGGTATCGAGGCAATAATCAATAAAACGGCGCTCGCGATACCGCTAATCAATATTGGTGTAGATTCCGATGAAAAGACAAGAGTCAGTATAAGCACCATCACCCCGGCAATGACATTAAGAAAGCGTGCTATTCGAGTGACTTCGGCTGCAGCAACTGCAGCTATAGTAACTATAATCGCTCCCATCCAATGATCGCAATTAGCGCTCTCAATATTAAAAGGCAAGATATTCGGTCGCGCCATTAACCACACGCCAATAATAATCTGCACAATAATGAGCCAAGGCAACGAAACTCCCTGCACGCTTGCTGCCCAACGTTGTCTAATAGACCAACGTGTACGATCTGGATCTTTACCTTCATAGCCAAGCACATTGCCGCCCAACCAAAAAGTTTGCCAGAAGTTTTTCTTCTGCTTATATGTCAGCACTAAAAATTGTCCTACCGCTATAGACTCATGCACTGCTAAAGGCACAGAAATTAATAATGCGGTAGCAGAGACTAAACAAAATCCGCACCAGGCGCCCACGACAACCGGCTGCATAATCACTAATAATATACTGACTGCGCCTAAAGGTATAACAAGCACAGCAAACGTCACTGCAATGAAGGGGGCAGTGCGCCAGCGTGTACGGCTACCCATAAACTAATTAACAAAGATCGGGCAAGGGCAGGGG
>JABDEH010000014.1:0-276 GCA_013287215.1 Chlamydiota bacterium | reverse complement strand
CCATAAAACCTGTCAACGTTTCCAACATATAAGCAACTGCGCCAAAACCAGCATCAGATATGGGAAAAGACCTCGACAACGCAGAGCCTGTGACTTTATCAGAGCCGTCGCCAAAAAATGGATCCCATACATGAGGTATATAACCTAGCTGATGCGCAGCTAAATAGCGCGAGAGGAAGAAGCCTATCAGTGCTAGAGCAATGCCAAGCCAACGCCTAATCCATGAGGAAGGATTATATGACCAGCCGGGAGGTTTGTCTGGTCCGGACAATTGAA
>JABDEH010000013.1 GCA_013287215.1 Chlamydiota bacterium | reverse complement strand
AAGTGGGCTCCTATGTCCTGAATCCGTCGAAGGTACGGACCTTTGGAACTTAGTGCGTCTTCTGTGAAAATCACTTCGAGATGGGGGTGTTCACGCTGGAAGTCGGCCAAAAGCCTTTTCATTGCATTCTGCTCACAATCGTTCTTGGTAGAACCGTCAGACTTAGAAATTGGCTCTGGACAAAGGGGGAAAACTTCTTGCTGATCCGGATGAACCAGGACTGCTCCGAGCATTTGGTGATAGTAGGTCACTCTGCCGTCTTTATGGTGTTTCTCACAGCAATTTTCACAGTGCACTGACTCCGATGAAAACATGCTGGTCCCATCGCATGCAATGAGCAGATATCTGTTTAAGAATTTGTAGTCCTCCAATATTTTTCCTCTCTGGAGAAGGGAAAAGATAGCAGTGAAAGCAGGTCTGATTGATTGAGGATCCACTCCATCAAGGCGCTCTCTCAGATATGTATCGCATGGAACATCTTCGACATGATAGAGCGTCTTGAGATTATGTTTGATTACCTGCTCATCCCGCTCATTGTCAAATTGCAGCAGAGAGGGAAATTTTAAACCAAAAAGAGCCAAGCCGGACATCAGGCAATCGGACAGAGGTATCGCTGATTTTAATCCTCTTGGATCTCGAGGAGGTTCGGGGATCTGTTCAAATATAGACCCGATTTTTGCAAGCATCCCCTTAGCTGACAGCTGTTTTTTTTCGATCGAATGAATTCCCATGGCTCTTTTCCTCAAGTTTACGACAAAATTGTTGAAAAGAGAGTCTACTCCTCTACGAAATTATTTTTAACGGGAATTGCTGAAGCCGACAACGGCTTTGTAACAGAGGATGAGGTGCTTGACCCCGTTCATCGCCCGGTGGGGTTTGTCTTCTTCTTTTAGCTGATAGGCGGCGGCGATCCGGTCTTTAGAAATTCCGGTGTTCCAAGGAAAAAATTTAGAGTCCGTTTTTCCTCTGCGGATGCTCTCCATCCAGAACATCGAGGCGAGGTCGAGCCAATGGTAGGGCCACAGCAGTGATTCTTGGGTTTCCGGATCGACGAGCTGAGAAAAAAAAGCCCTGTCAAAAGAAGGGTTTTGGCAGATGAAGACAGCCTCTCCCCGCTTGACGCCCCAGCGGGCAAAAAGCGCTTTGATCTGCGCTGCCGCAGTTTCTCTTGTCTGCCCTTTGGAGACCTCTTCCCACGTAAAACCGGTGACGCTGAGGCTTTCCGGATCGCTCTGCTTCCACTCCTCCGGACTTTGTGCGATCAGGGTATGGTACTGCTCCTTGACCTCTCCGGTGGAGACATCGAGAAGCTGGAAGGCGATCTCGAGGATCCGGTGCTTCTGAGCGTTCAGTCCGTTGGTCTCGGTATCTAAAAAAATTCCCAGCATGGCGCCCTCGTCCCGTTAACTCGACTTTATCGCAGCAGCTCCTTAATCACCAACCGGAAAATGGGCCCTCACGGCACTGAACATGTTTTTTGCCGCATTTGCAGCAGCGGCAAAATCGGCCGTGCGGACGAACCTTTCGGCAAGGAGGTGGGCTCGCTCTAAAAATTGATGCATGCGTCCTGTGGAAACACCGGGGCCCATGTCCGGTGTGCTAATGAATCTCTGCATCATCTCTGTGCGTTGCTCGGGCTCAAATCCGTTGAAATCATTTTGAAGAGCGGCAAGCTGCACGGCGAGGTCGGTGTCGCCGGCTTCATGGGCTGCCCTGATGAAGCGGAGGCGGCCGGAGGGGAGTGAAGGATGAAACAAAAGATCGGAAATCGCAAGGCGCGCAAAGAACTTTGTGTGAGGGCCATAAGAGGTGAATGGCAAGCGCGTTGTTCCCTCAATACGGAAGTAATGGCGGTACCGAGCGGCTAAGTAGTCTTTGTCTTCTTGCATGGGTTCAGCAGGCCTGGATCTAGTGCTCGAACAAGCTTCAAATGCGGGTTTGGACCCACGCGAAAGCTCCCGCGATTGAGTTGTCGGAGAGGGGGGGGGTATTGTCACTGCGAGGGAAGCTTCAGGGGCGGGAACAGGGGGCGCTGCAGCTTCTGCAGGCGTAGCGGCTCCTGGGACTGGCGGAGGTGTTGCAGGAACGATTGCAGGAGCGGCGTCTATAGGCGTGCAATTGACAAGAGGAGGAGGTATGGGAGCCGGCTCGGCGCTTAGCGAGTTCTTCGTTGTAAACTCCGCGATCGCTGTGAAGAGGGCAGTCGCAATGTGCATGATTTTTTGTGCGAGAAATAGGACGGTCTCATAGGCGTAGCACCCCAAGTCGTAAAAGGGATCGAAGAAGGCGCTGCAGCAAGTGGCGGAAGGTGTAGGCGGGATCATAGCGGCTCGTTGTGTTAGGTGTGGGTTTCGAGATATCTTTGTCTTACGGCATCCGCAAGCTCGGCGAATGCAGGGTTATAGGCGGCAAATTGGGTGACCATCGCGTTGGCATAGGTCAAAAACAGATCTTCAGGTCTTGGATTGTCGCTGTCTAAGGGTTTTTCCAGGTCGAACTTCTGTTTTACCTCAAAAATGTCAACGGGAAGATTGCGGTATTGGATGCGGAGCGCAATCAGCATCCCGATGAAGGTGCGGCCTTCCTCATCAAATTTTTCATAGAGAAAGCGGGGAAGGCTAGACCTGTCTCTAGGCAAAAGGGAAGGATGCATGACACAAGAAGAGACCAATTGGCGGGCGCAGTACTCCCTGGCAGTCTCTTGAATTGCCATTCTTTGCGGGATCTCTGTGCATTCGCGCCGGAAGGTCAATGTGTATAGCATGTTGAGATTGGCCTCGAAGTCCTCGACGCCCCTTGTTTGGAAATTACCTGTGAGGCAATCGTTTAGTGTGTCCATGATGGGATCGTGAAGCGGGTGCAGAATAACGCGCGGGACTTTTACATGGGCCGGGTGGGCGACGAACACATAGGGCCCCGTGGGCAAAGGGGGGGCAGCGAGCAAAGGAGGGGTAGCCGGAGCCGGCGGCGGGATGCTGCCATAATAGTCCGAGAGGGCACGGAAGGGGATGGCGGCAGTCTCGACGACTTTTTGTGAGAGCTTTTCGAGGCCTAAGCAGGTATTCAGCAATACTGCGGAACCCAAGTTGTAAATGGGATCTATGATTTGAACCATACACATCTCCTTTTTTAACGCACAGCAATGCGCTCGTTGTAGTCGTCGATCATCGCCTGCACGCAACCCGTAAAACGGCGGCACTCGCCTGGGGCAATAAGCGTATTGACAAGATCATTGGATTGCTTCAAGCACCCATCAGCGGCGCTTTCTGGCGGGCCTGAAAGGACGGCTCCGCGCAAAAAGCGGTCTCTTAGATTCTCTCGTTCCTCTCCTACGGGAACGGCAATAAAGCACCACTGATCATGGTGTATGATATCAGCCACGTTCCACTCTTGACCCATGAACTCGTTCCGCCGTTCGGCGCCGGGGATTTCTCGGAGAAGGGGAGGGAGATTATGCCCCCCCAGCAAAGAGCTGTTCATGACAATTTTGTACACAACTTTGCGAGCGAAGGTGCGAAGCGCCCGCTCAGGATCACTCATGAGGGCTAAAAACTGCGCATTGCGCGGAGGATGCTCTAGATCGATCTGCCTTTGCAACAAGGGGCGTATAAAATCTTTGTCCTGCTGGGGGGCATTGCCCATAAATCTGCGGCGTAAGCCGCCGCGATTGCGAAGAAGATTCGCAAGGTGTTCGGCGCAGGCGGCGTCCGCAGCGGCGATGAACACAGGGTGCTCTGCCACTAATTGAGCGACACGGGAAAATTCTTGAGTGATGAAGCTGGCGGCATTGCGGCCCATGCGCGCGCCTTCCGGTTCGTTGCAGTGGAAAAATCCCAAGACTTCCTCGCACTCGTCAGCTGAAAGTGCCGCCAACGCATTGCGCAGCGCCTGGACCTTCTCATCGGAGGGAGCGCTATTTCTCGGAACTTGTTCAAAGAAATAGGCGGGAAGATCGGCGCTGGATGATTCGAGATTCATGGCGCATTCAAGGACCAAGGTGCGGGCGACGAATGGGTGAGCTTGCTGCGGATTTCTGAGGATTTCTTCCAGGGGGTAGCGGGTGTCTGCGACGATGCGTTGAATCTTCGCAAGAATAGAGTCTGCTGCTGCGCCGAGAGAGCGGCGGGGAGGAGGGGCAACAACAGCTGCGGCAGCCGGGACTAGGGGCTCGATCGCCCGCCTTGCAGCAGGTGTGGCAGGCGGCGGCAAGACATCTGCCGGGATAGAGACGACTGGCTGCCGCAAGGCAGCTGTTTGGATAAGGGCCGCGGCGGGCGCTGGCGCTGTTGAAGGGCGTCCTTGGAAGCAATCCACAATCGCATTGAAGATCGCCGAAGCAATCTCTGCGATTTTTTGCGCGAGCGCATAAAACGGAGCGCACACAGTTGAACCTAAGTTGTAAATGGAGTCGAAAGTAGAGGAAAAGCTAGAAATCGGTGTTGCGGCTCCGGCCATAAAGTTCTCCTTTGAAAGACAATGATTACACAAATTTCTAGGATTTAGCGCAACCTTTATCCGTGCGTGAGCGGCTCGGCTAAGGCGAGGTTCTCTTCCCTCATCGCTTCGACCGATGCGGCAAAAGAAGGATTGTGCGTCTTCAATAAACGTTCCAGCGTTCTTGCCCGCGTCAAAAATGCATTAAGCTCTGGGAGGCGAGCTGTTTTGTCCGTCAAAAAATAATCGGGCGCGGTGGCGCGTACATTTTCGGGAAGCTTCTCGTAGTCTCGATGGAGCTCGCTAAGCTCACGAATAAAGTTGGATGAACTATTTGGCATTTTTATGAGAAAAAAATCGGGCGGGCGCTCAAGCAGCTGCGACAAAGAGGCCCGTTCCTTCATCACAATGTCATAGACGGTGAGACGGGAGTAAAATTCACGGGCGGATTCAGGAGACTTTATGGTGTAGCGGAAGTATTTAAGCTCGCCGGAGATCAGGCGGTTGAGCAGGCTGCGCAGGCACGCCTTCCCTCGCCTCGTGCTTGCGGCGAGATACTTTTCTCTGATGAGCTTAGCGGACGCGGCAAAGGGAGGGTTTTGGGTGAAGACCGCCTGTTGAAGCGCGCGAACCCGCTCTAACACTTTAACGGCGGAGCGGGTGGAATTTCTCGGCGTGGCGATGTTTTCAGTATAAGAGATCCTCACCATGTCGCGCTCTGCCGCCGAAAGGTTGTCATACTCCGCTTTGAGAAGGGCCGCCTGCTGATAAAAATCTGAGGGGCCGTCCGAGATACGCGTCAAGAAAACAGGGGGTGGCGCTATAGGTTCGCTCACTCTCATGACAAGATCATGAACGGTAAGGCGGGCGAAGAGTTCGAGGGCTTCTCTAGGATCGTCCATTTTTCGGTGAAACTCGTTGGGCCACTGCCCTCCGTTCAGCCTTTGAGCGACGCCATAGAAAAAAGCAAACGCATTGCGTAGGTCTGCTTGGCTTACCTGCTCAACGGAGGAACTTGCCCTTACAATTCCGGGGACCTTGTACTCTCTTCTTAAGGACTCGACGCTTTCGATAAACAGCGGGTTGTCCGTGATTCCCGTGACAATGATATTGGCCATAATCAAGAACTTGTTCACCACTGCCGGCGGTGTGCCTGCCCTAAAAGAGTTCCTCAGTGAGTTTTGTTTTTCTTCAGACCCTTGAAGAAATAACCTCCGGAGCTGTGTCAGTTGCGTAGACAGGGCCTCCGGATCGTTTTCTGAGGAGAGCGGCGCAGAGTTTTTTCGTTCGAAAAAGGCGGGGAGGGGGTTGGTGTAGGGAGAATAATCCATCACGATGGTATAGACAATGCGCCGGGCAAGGAAAGCCCGTGCCATGACGGGCGTGCGCATTTTATCGACAAGGTTGATTTCAGGAGAGGTATTGCGCAACTCTGCAATCACTTCGTATAGGAATGCTGCGCACTCCTGAGTTTGAAGGGTGTCATCAGGCACTGCAGCTGAGGAGCCGCCAGGCAAGCGAACAGCGCCTGAACCGAGAATAGGTCCTTCAGAGGATGCAACGGCAACAACCGGCTCCGCTGGCTCTGGAGCGGAAGTTGAGCGAGCACGTTCTTCCGCTGGAGCGGGAGGCGGAGCTGCGGGAAGTGAGAAAACCGGCTCTGCAACAGGAGCGGGGGGAGGAGCCTCGGGAAGCGGGGAAGCCTGCGCTGCAGCAATAGGAGCGGCTTGAACGGACGGAGCGAGTTCTCTAGCGGGAGATATTGGAGGAAATGATGCAGGAGCGTAAAAGCAGCCCTGCACAAAGGCAGCAATTTCTGAGAAGATGGCTGATACAAACGCCGCGATGGACTGTGCGAGTTCATACAAAGGGCGGCCAACGGCAAATCCCAACTCGTTCATCGAGTTGTAGATAGGGTGACAGCATGAAACAAGAGCTGCGTTGTGGACCATAATTTTTTCCGTTTAAAGGAAATAATTACACGCATTTGAGGGATTAAATGCAACCACTATCAGTTGGGAGCTAGCTTTTCCCACTGTGGTCGGAAGACGATTCCACGCAAAGGCGCAAAGACGCAGTGAACCCCGGCCTTAAGGCCGGGGATTGTTACTGCGTCTTGGGAGGGGCTTCGTACCCCTCCCAAGTCGTCTTTTTGAATCGGACAGGTTTAGGACGCAAAGAAGCGATCTCTCTTCGCGTCTTTGCGTTCTAGCTGCTGCACTCACTCAGAATCTGGGCTTGTAGTACCCCGGAGCGCGCTTTGCGCACGGGAAGGGGTCGCCGTTGCGGAAACGCTTGGGGATAGCTTAGCCCTGGTTGCTAAATAAGCGCGCGTGATCGCTGGAGGCGTCATGTAAGGATTTGTGCTAACGCCAGAGAACGTTCCTACTGGTTGGGGCGTTATGAAAGGACTCGCCTCAACACTAGAGGTAGCTGCCGGTGTAGAGGGCGTTGCGGGAACAGAGGAGTTCCTAGAGTCCGACGTATCGATAGAATTCATCACCTCGATCAACTCCTGCCTGACTCCCCGAGCGCACGCTTGGAACCTGGGATCATATTCGACTAAATCCCAGACTATTCTATCTAAATCAGATCTCTCGTCATCAAAAAGCTTTTCATCTCCTTCAGATATTGGGAGCCCCAGATAATCGGCCAGCCAGCTCAATAAGACAGCGCTTGTGCGCCCAGGAGTTCTGTCTGGATCGAGACTTTCATCGCGGATCTGCACGATTTTGGCTAACCCGGGGAAGGGGCCGGAAGCTAAACCAAGCAAGAGATCGTGGATCATGAGAGCAGCCAAGAATGCAGACGCCCTTGTTTCATCATTCACGGTGGTCCTGAAAGCCGTAGCGCAGCTATCGTAATACGTTTGGGTGAAATGTTGCGCCCGCATTAATAAGAAGAGCTTGCCTTCCACTAAATCCCTGATGTCTATCACAGGAGTAGCAGGCGCGGCAGGCGCTGGACCGGGAGACGCCTCTACAGCTAGGTCGGAGGCGTCACCATCATCGTCATCGTCATCGTTGTCATCGTCAGAAGGATTAGCAGCGTTGAATTCTATAAATACCTGGAGAGCGCATTCACGGAAAGTAGGATTGGACAAACAAAATAGCTGGACCACGTCCACCGCATAATCAAAGGTCTGTTCAACTACTGTTGATTCCACATCAACTTCCAAGTTGTAGTAGTAGTTTAAAAAACATAGTTTTAAGTTCGACTTATCTTTTTCAGTCAATTCAAGAAAATCCCGGCGAAGAGCATTGAGTTGCGAACTAAATGAAACCTGACTGTTTTTTATATTGCACAGGACAATTTGCGGGAAGTTCGTTGCTGCAAGATTGCGGTCCATGGCCAAATCATACACAACGAGGGCAGCCAGTAAAGGGATCGCATCCTTTTGTTTACTCATAATTTCTCTGAAAACGGGAAGATCGTCCTCATCGTGAGTATTTTGGAAATTTTGCACCAGGTCCCGAATAAATTGCGTTCCCTCATGGATGGGGTCCACAGGTACGAGAGCATTGTTTACAACGCGCTGTAGGGGTGGAGACGCATTTTTCCTGGGACTTGCCTGAGCAGCGGCAGGTGCAGAAGTGACGCTTGTGGATGAGGTGGCGGCTGTTGAACTAGGAGCAGTTACAGGGGAGAGCGGTCTATCCAAAGTGGAGTCGGCTGCCGGAGGAGCGGCAGGTGCAGAAGTGACGCTTGTTGATGAGGTAGCGTCCGTTGAACTAGGAGCAGCTACAGGGGAGAGAGGTCTATCCGAGGTGGAAGCGGCTGCCGGAGCAGCGGGCGCAGCTAAAGCTGGCGTTGCTGCTGGCTGAACGGTGCCGAGGTATTCAGGCCTCAAGACATCAACACATCGAATAAAATCGTGGTTGTGCTGGACAAATTGGGAGGCTAGGTCATTGGCCTTATCCAGGAAAACCTCAGAGGGGTCTGTTGAGTGAGGATTGGCCTCCTCATGGCGTCCAAAGCGATCGATTACTGCAGCGCGTGCCTGTTCCTGAAGGAGCGCGAACTCCCCTGCAAGCGTGTTTATTTTACTAATGAAGGTACGCACGGAAATTGCGATAGAACGGTTTATAATATAAGGGAAGGGTCCTTGGACAGCGCCTCGATGCATCACCAGATCATGAACAATGAGGCACGCGAAAGCTTTCCGGGCTTTTTCAGGAGACTCTTGCACATCTTGAAAAAAGAGATGATTCGGGTCCGTTGCGACGAGCTCTGCCATCCGTGCGCGTAAAAAAGCATTTCCCTCTTCCACAATGTTGGTTCCGGGGGGAGGAGAAGCGATAGCCCTTGCGTGACCGAATCCTAATACAGGGAGAGCAGCAGCAGAGGTTGCCGTCGCAGCTGCGGTCTGTGCAGGAGTAGACGTCGTTGTTGCGATGGTTGCCGTCGCAGTACCGGTTTGTGCAGGAGTAGACGTCGTTGTTGCGATGGTTGCCGTCGCAGTACCGGTCTGTGCAGGAGTAGACGTCGTTGTTGTGATGGTTGCCGTCGCAGTTCCGGTCGGTGCAGGTGCAGGAAGCGTCGGGGAGGCTGGCGCAGTGCTGACAGGTCTAGGTGCAGGGGGAGTGGCGGTGACAGTTGTCGTGCCGGTCTGTGCAGGTGTTCCGGACTGAGGCGCTTGGGTTCTAGTACAGCACAGCCAAGATTGTAACGTCTCCGCAATGGTTCTGAAGAAGCCCATTACACAATTCGCAATTTTCTTTGCGATTGAGCCGAGTGAAGAGCAGGAGTAAATCACGGGATCGATGATGCAAGAGCAGCAGGAAGAAGGGGTAACAGTGTTAGCAAGGTTGGGCATAGTTTTCTCCGTTTTTAGGAAAGTTGGGAGTCATTAAAGGCGTAGATTAGACAAATTTGGAAGATTTAGCGCAAGAAGTTTGTGCAGGGCATCCGTACGCATGAGTTTTTCCAAATTCAACGCAAAGACGCCAAGCCGCAAAGACGCGAAGAAGACCGAATCAATTTCAGTTTCTTCATTGCGTTTTTGCGTCTCGGCGCCTTTGCGTTGAACTGTCTTAATCACCTCAAGTTGTTAGCCATATAACGCTGAGAACACTTCAGGGGTTGGCCCGCAGATACTCGTCTCTTAAGGCATTGACAGCAGCCCCGAAAATAGGATTCTGATTGGCCAATCTGTCGGCAAATGTATGCGCATGGTCATAGAATTGCTCTACTACGCGAGTTTGGCGACGTATAGCGGGTTCGGGGACCTGCGGCGTCAGGTGGTGGTGAACAAAATAATCGACGACGGCTTCTTTATCTTCATATGAGAGCGGATTGAATTCATTGCGGAGCGTGATGATCCTGCTTTGATAAGTAAAGCCTAGCAAGCCTAGGCGTCGAGAGAGCATGGCCGGCACCGCTCTGTCGCTGTTTTCTGCGGCATCAAAATCCAGCACTAGGTGATTGACGAGAAGGTGGGCAAAAAAGGATTTAGCAATGTCTTCATTTCCCAAAATTCGGCGCAGATCATTATTGCCGAGAAGGGCATTGAAGGATTGCAGGAGCGGGCGTAACATGGCTTTGCCCTCGTCAATGGGGGTCATAGCTGCAGTAGGGGTTCCGACTGTAGGAGCGGTAGCAGAAGGCGTTGTAGGCACAGTAGGGGGCAAACAACAGAGCCACGTTCTAACAAATTCGGCAAGCTTTCCGAAAATCCATGAAACGCATTCCATAATTTTTTGTGTGCCGCTCCAGAGCAAGCTGAAGGGGTAAGTAATGTATTCGTAGGTCTTTCCGCAGACGGTGGAAATGGGATCGACGATGCAAGAACAGGTAGAAACGGCTGGAGCAGGATTCACAGCAGCAGCTGTTGGGGGGATAGCTTGGGTCATAGTGGTCTCCTTTTTTTTGGTTGCTTGGAAATATCAAAGGTATAGATTAGACAAATTCGCTAGATTTGCACAACGACAATCTCCCTTGCAACAATTCCTTGACAAAGTTTAGAATGCAGCGTTTAAAAAAACCAAACCCTTAAGGTGCCTCCATGTCGATTTCGATTGAACCTGCAGCTCCGAACATTCCCCGCCCGCGCAGGAGTGCAGAAGACTCGGCGGCCCGAGAGTTTTTTGACTTTGAAGAGAATGGCGCTGTGCCCAAGATCCTTTCTGCGACAGATTTTCACTGGCTCAAAGTCGCTCTGGATGCTATGGGGTCTACCGATCCATTTCTCACCGCTTATCGAAAAACCTTTGAGGATCGCTGTGCATTGCTCTCTAGGATTGCGGAGAAGACCCTCCCTAAACTTGAAAATGAGCGCGACGACTTTAGAACTTTGGCTGCTGCAGCGCAAATCGCTGTCGAAAAATTTAGCGTGAGCAAAGGCGGCAGCCAAGATATTGAGCGCGTCATTAACGACACCATGGATGGAAACCCGGATCCGGTGACAGGCTACAAGGGCTATAGAATTGTCGTAAAACAAAGCCAACGGAAATTATTTACCGAGGAGCGCGGCACGCTTGCCAAACTCGCCGAAGCTGATACTGGGATGACTATTGTAGACGGCGATAAAGAAACTTTAGCGCAGATGGGCTATATCAATCCCTTTGTCTTAGACGCATGCGTCCAAGGGTTTCGGCAGTTAAAACATGAGACCCTCGTCTTGATTAAAAAAGTCGATACCGTCTGGCGCGAGCGGAATGAGGCAGCCCGAAAGTTTGAAGAGCGTTGGGATTGCCTGAATTTTACTCTGGGAAAGCCTATATACCGCCGCGTGGTTCCCGGTCAGGACTTCTATTTTGGGACATGGGTGTATTCAGCCTATAGATGGTACACGGGAGGGTATCTCAAAGAAGAGGACCGGGATATTCCCGATGAAGCCGGTGAGACAGCTTTCGGGTTTGCGCCTCCGGCGTTGCCCCCTGCCCCGGTCAATTGGCTTGCGGTCTGCGGGAAAATGTGGCGCCTCTACTGGATTGAACAAGCGCTGAATACGCTAAAACAAAATCCCAAGACCAATGAGAAGGAGATTAAGGCGTGCCTCCACTATCAACAGCTCTTCAAGGGGCATAATGCTGTCGTGGCAGCCGATTTAGATTTGCAATATCGCGCTGATATGCTGGAGCAATTTGCAGAAGAGGCGCGAAAAGGATTTGCGCTGCTTACCAAATCCATCATAGACACGAGCGATAGCATCGATCGCATGGCAGCCGCTCCGGAAGCAGCAAATAAGAACCGGAGAGACCAAGAAATCATTCGTACTAAATTACTACCAGAGTTTTTCCGGAGCAACCGCCAGGAAACTGAGAGGGTCCTCGAAAGAACCGACGAACGGAATGCGATCATCAGGAAAATCGATAGATATATCGCAGACTTTTATCCCGTGAGCGATCCTGATCGCTTGGGCAAATCGTTGGAAGCCATGGGCTTTGTGCTGCAAGCCTCAGGTTTTGCCAGCGCCTATGCGCGGGCGCTCGAGCGGCACACCAAAGCCTCGGTATGGAAAAGCACCCTGATCGAAGCGTGGAAAAAGCTCGAAGCATCCCGAAGCGAAACGCGCTATCGCTATGACTATTTGGAAGACACAGTGAACAACCACTTCATCAGACGCTGGGAGTGGACCTTTTATCTCAAACGCAAGCTCATCGGCGACTCTCCCATTGATCGCAAGGCTGTGGCGCCGCTCCGTCCCCCACAGGAAAATGTGGACGACGATGGGGATCCCGAGGCAGATCTTCAAGTGCAAGGGTAAGAGAAAGGGTGGGAACCCAAAGATCGGGCACGGGCAGGGGCACGGCAACGTTCACGAAAGAAAGAATAGTTTGGAGTAAAATCTTTCTTTCTTTTCGTGAACGTTACCGTGCCCGCATGCGTGCCCGATCCGAATCTTTTCCCCTCATTTCCCTCTTCCTATAATGGGGAAAATCGGCCTCTTCCCGGGATGATTAGATTCAGAAGCATCCGCACCATCCTTCCCTGCCTCCGCGCCTATATTCTTGTATAGAAGCCTCCGCAGCCTCCGCGAAAAGGGGGTTTCTCTCTAATTGCTGGGCCAGCCGAACAAACCCCCGTTTGCCGATATCTCGGGGCATGTTGCCAGGGGCGATATTCAGAGGAGCGTTGTTCCAAATTGCTGTTAAAATCTCCCTTTCAACCGTATTGAAATCATTTTCGTCAAGGCCCGCGAAGTTTGCACGCCATTCTAGGAATTCCCGAGCAAAAGTCGTCTGTGAACTTTCGACGTGAGAGGCAAGGAAAGTGGGGTCGTAGGGACCAACGCGCAAGTCGATCACTTGATAGAAAACATACATCCGAGAGAGGAACTCTCGAGCCTGTGCTGGAGAGGCTGTACCCAATAGAGTCCCCAAGCGCTCATTCGGATAATTGGAAACGAAAGAGCGCATCAGCGAAGTTAAAATATGGGTGTTATGCGCTAGGGGAGAGCCATTAAATAGGCTGCGGCGGCAATTGCTGATAAACTCAGCGATCTGTGTAAAAATTGAAGAAACATAATTTGCAATTCTCCGGGGCAGCGATCCGAGCGCGGAGCAAGCTTCGCCGATCAGCTGGCAAGGACGAGAGTTCACAAGAGGAGCGATGGTGTATGCATAGCAAGAATCAGCAGCTCGGCAGATCATATTTTTCTCCTTTTAAGGTCATCAAAGAGAAAGATTAGACATCTTTTAGCGATTTCGAGCAACAGAGAAATAAATTTTTTTAACCTAATAAGAGTAAGAGAGAGTAAGAGAAAGATCGGACACCTCCCTCCCCCTTTCCTTCCCTCTTCCTATAAAGGGGAAAATATGGTACGCTGGGCCACATGGCGCTTCCTCAACAAAAGCTTAGAGAGATCGTATTTCAGTTGCTCTATAGCCACGACCTGGCCCAGGCCGAGGACGAGGATATGATCGCAATGATGATGCCCCAGCTGGAAGTGACAAAAAAAAATATCCTGGAAGCGTTGAAGCGACGCAAAGAAGTCCAAGAAAAATTTCAGGAACTCGACCAACTCATCGCTCAAACCTCTGATTCTTATGAGTTTGAGAGGATTCCTAGCATTGAGCGCAACATCCTGCGCCTCGGGGCCTTTGAGCTCCTTTTTTCTTCCATTCCCCATAAAGTAGCCATCGCCGAGGCCATCCGGCTCACGCGAAAATTTGCGACTCCCGAAGCCGCCGCGTTTGTCAATGCAATTCTTGATAAATTGTATCAAACGAGGGTGCTTGCCCATGCGGTCGTTTGAAGAGGGAAAACTCCTCAGCGAACTCTCCACCTTCGGCATCGGCGGCCCCGCCCGCCACTTTACAGAAGTCCGCCAGATCGAAGAATTGGAAGAGGTGATGGCCTATGCCCATGCCCAAGAGCTCCCCGTCCTCATTGTCGGCAAGGGCTCCAACTGCCTCTTTGATGATGCCGGATTCGACGGCCTGTGCATCCTCAATAAGATTCAGTTCTGCCGGCATGAAGAGGCTGTTGTCGAAGTAGGCGCCGGGTACAGCTTTTCGCTGCTTGGTGTGCAGACTGCCAGGCGGGGGTGGGCCGGCCTCGAATTCGCCTCGGGCATCCCGGCCACCGTCGGCGGCGCCATCTATATGAATGCGGGCGCGAATGGCGCCGAAACGTTCGACACCTTGCAAGAAGTGACCTATATTACCGAAACAGGTCAGCGTGAACTCCTCAAACGGGAAGCGCTCTCCTGGGGCTATCGCACCTCGAGCTTTCAAGGGAAGAAGGGGGCGATCGCCGCCGCAAAATTTATCCTGGCCCCCTCACCGGAGGCGCGGCAAAAGCAGCTTAAGATCATCAACTACCGCACCGCGACGCAGCCCTATTCCGACGCGTCCGCCGGCTGCATGTTCCGCAACCCGCCCAAGCACTCCGCCGGCGCCCTCATCGAGCAGTGCGGACTGAAGGGTTCTGCCATCGGCGGCGCAGAGGTGTCTCAGCTCCACGCCAATTTCATCGTGAACAAAGGCAATGCCACCGCTAAGGAAGTCTTGGCCCTTGCCGAGCTCGTGCAAAACACCGTGCGGGAAAAGATGGGCATTGAACTCGAGAGGGAGGTGCGCTATGTTCCGAGCCGATCTGCACTGTCATAGCACGTGCTCTGACGGGACCCTCACACCCGTCCAGCTCGTGGAGCTCGCTAAAAAACAAGACCTCGCCGGCCTCTCGATCACCGACCACGATACCATAGAGGCCTACGACACCGCGGTAGAGGCCGCGCGCGATCTCGGGATCCTCCTCGGGACCGGCGTCGAACTTTCCAGCGAGTTCCAAAAAATGAGCGTCCACATCCTAGGCTACAATTACTCCCTCGGCTCCGAACTCATGCAAGATTTTTGCCGCAAACACAAAGAGCGCCGCCGCCGCCGCAATTTAGCGATCTTGGCCAAGCTCGCGCGCCTTAATATGGTCATCGCCGAAGAGGAACTTCCCGGGCGCAGCATCGGCCGCCCCCACATCGCGCAAAAGATGGTCGAGAAGGGGTATGTCAAGTCCGCCAAGGAGGCGTTCAACCTTTTCATCGGCGAGGGTAAATGCTGCTACGATGCCGGCGTCGCCTTCTCTGTTCCAGAAACCCTTGATGTGATCCACCGCTCCGGCGGCAAGGCCTTTGTGGCCCACCCCCATCTTTTTGCGAATGGCGCCAAAATGCGAGTCCTCCTGCAAGAGCCGTTCGACGGCCTCGAGTGCTACTATGCCCATTCCTATCCTGCGCTCGAAAAGCGTTGGCTTAAAATCGCCAAGGAGAAGCAGTGGCTCACCAGCGGCGGCTCAGACTTTCACGGCGATATCAGGCCCGGCATCCCTCTCGGATGTTCTTGGGTCGACGAAGCAATGTTCCACAAGATTTTCTCTTCATGAGTTTCAACCTCCTCCTGCAAAAGACGGAACCCAGCGATTTTCCAAGATTTTTAAAAGCCTGCGAACGGCTAGGTTTTCCCGAAAAGAGCTTCCCTGCCATCCACATCGCCGGCACCAACGGCAAAGGTTCCGTTGCGGCCAAGTGCGCAAAAATCCTCCAGCTCTCCGGCTACAAAGCGGGCCTGTACACCTCGCCTCATCTCGTCTCTTATACCGAGAGGATTTCGATTTCAGGCCGGCAGATCAGCGAAGAGGAGATAGAAGCCGGCCTGCAAATGTTGCTCCCTTGGGAAGAATGCCGGAACTACTTTGAGATCACCACCCTGCTCGCTTTTGACCACTTTCGCAAGCACAACGTCGACATGGCAGTGATCGAAACAGGGATCGGCGGGAAGCTCGACGCCACCAATGTTGTTCAGCCGCTTGTCTCCGTCATCACCTCCATCGGCGAAGACCATCGCGCTCTTTTAGGAAACACCCTTGAAGAGATCGCAGAGCAGAAAGGGGGCATCATCAAACCCAACGTTCCCGTCGTCCTAGGCCCCGCCGCCCAACTTCCCATCCTCTTCTCCCAAGCTAAAAGCCGCGGCGCTCCCGTCATTCCCGTCGCAGGGGTGTTTGCATTTTACGACGAGGAGAACAGCGCGATTGCAAAGGCTGCGATCAAGGCCTCCGGCCTTGCGGTTTCTCCACGTGCGATGCAGGAGGGGCTCTCTGCGCGGCCCCGCTGCCGCTTTGAGGTGCAGGGGAGAGTAGTCTATGATGTCGCGCACAACCCCGGAGGATTTAAGCGGCTGCTGGAGGCTTTGGAGAACCATTTTCCCGGCCGGCCCTTTCGGATGTTCTTGGGCTTTTCTCAGGACAAAGAGATTGTGCCTTGTCTTAACCTATGCGCAAGCAAAGCGCGCCACATCTACCTTACCCACACAAACTCATCTCGAAGTGCAATCCCGCAGCAGCTTGCTAGTTATTTAGACGCTTTGGGCTACTCTCAGTATTCTATGAACAAGACGCTCGAAGAAGCACTTACAGAGAGCGAGGACCTACTCGTTGTGGCAGGAAGTTTCTATCTGAAAGAAATGCAGGATGCACTTTAGAAGGTGTGGGATTCTTTTCTGATCTCGTTTAGCTCTGAAAAGAGCGTGCGGACCTCATCTTGCGACAGAAGCTGCCTCTCTCCATAAGAGATCTCATGAGCAATCGCGATCAGCGTCTGGATCGTCTTGAAGCACTCCTTTTCCGGATCCGCCTCCAGCCTCACTTGCGCTTGGATTTTTTTCGGAAGCCGATGAAAGCGCCCCAACGCTTCCGCCGTACGATGATGGTAAAAAAGATCGGCCACTTCAAACAGCTCCATCACCTCGCCGTCATCTTCATCTTTGCCGAGCATTTCCTCTGTGAACGCCCGTTTGACCGAGGTAAGCCGCGCCTGTTCAAAAGAGATCATCCCGTCGAGCGCGCACTCGGCATTTTTGACAAGCAGCTTCGCCCGCGCTATCAGCGGAAGATCTTCGCGCGAGAGGGCGCGACCCGAACAGAGAATGAAGATATGCGTTTTGAGCGAGTCCACCGCTTTGCAAATGCGCACACCGTTTTTTGTGTCCAAGCACGCTTCCAGATCTTCGATCTCTTTTTTCACGATCGTGATCTCATAAGCGACAGAGAGCGAGTCGATCTTTCCGTACAAGTGGACGATTTTTTCTTCCACCTCTTTGAGATCTTCCGTCACTTGCGCCTCGGCAAATTCCCCATCGGAGGTTGCATTTTTCCTCACACATTCCACCTTCTCGCATGTTTTGGCAAGACGCCGAAAAAGTTTAAGGCGTATGTGGGGCGTCACCGCGTGCTCCTCGAGCGTCTCCTCGAGATGGCACACTTGGCAGCGCAACTTGTGTGATCGGCGAACGATTGAGATCATTCCTATGTATTAACGGGTCGTCGATTTCTTGACAATCCAAAGAAAAGATGCAGAAGATTTTCTGTTGATATGTTGATGAAAATAAACCGTGAACTTCTCTTGCGGAAGCGCGCTCGCATACGCGATCAATGCATTTTCCTCGCGCGCGCCTTCCGCATGTCCCGGATAGCACACAATACTCACAGCGCCGCCTTCTTCGATCAGATCGAGCGCCTGCGCCGCACTTTTTAATGTGGTCGCCGTCATCGTCGTGATCGACTTGTCGCCTTTCGGAAGATATCCCAAATTATAGACAATCAGTTTCACCGGATGGATGAGAGGGAGCATCTCGTGGGACTGATGCAGCAAGACAACCCGCTCTTGGCGCTCACTGTCAAGATTTTTCTTTAAATAATCGCATGTCTCCTCAACCGCCAGGTGTTGGATGTCCATGCTGAAGACCAGCCCCTGCGGCACCAGCCGGGCCAGCGCCAGCGTATCCTTCCCATTCCCGCAGGTAGCGTCGATGACAATATCCGCCGGCGAGAGGAGAAGCCCCCAATAATGATGAGAAAGTTGTAAAGAATTCATCCTACCTGCTATCATACCCAAAGATTGTTTAAAAACCCAAGCGGCTTTCCCGGGACGACCCGGGTAAATTGTACGGGGTATTAGCTCAGTTGGTTAGAGCGCCTCGTTGACATCGAGGAGGTCAGCTGTTCGAGTCAGCTATATCCCACCATTTTTTGGATACCTTTTTGGACCTAGCATCCCATATATTAGCAGCCTCCGTCCTAGAGCTTTTCCCGCAGTCGGCCCTCGTCGGCGGCGGCCATGACGGCCTCAAGTTCCACTATGACTTCGAGTTCCCGTTCGAGTTCCAAAAGGAGTTTCTCCCCCTCATTGAAGAAAAAATGCGGCAGCTCGCCAAAGAGCAAGACCAGGTGCAAATTTTTGAAATGGTCCCCGCCGTCGCCGCCTCCTTCCTCCTCCACCACAACCAACCCCGGCGAGCTGTTGCGGCCCAGGAGCATCCCGAGACGCTTGCCGCCGTCGTCCAACTCCGCGCCTTCACCGATTATAGCCCCTATCCCGTCCAGACCGGCCCCTTATTCTTCAAACTGGACCCCGATTTTCATAGACTTGGCAGCGCCGTCAGGATTTCCGGCGTCTCCTTCAGGACCAAAGACCGGCTAAAAAATTTCCTTAAATCTGAAGATCCTTTGACCCTAGGCGAGGCCCTGAACCTATTTGTCCAAGACGACAGCGGCAGCCTATTATGGCTCCCGCGCGGGGAGATCCTCCGGCAGACCCTCATCGCCTGGTGGAAACAAGAGCATGCTGACCAGGGGTTCGAGTTTGTGTTTACCCGGGGCGCCCCCGAGGCCCACCGCGCTCTATTAGAACTAGCCCCCGAGCTATCCCGCGTCGCCGAGATCGGGGAGAGCGACCTCGCCACCCTTAGAGGATCGGAGGCCGAGACAATTTCTTCCTTGCAATTCTTCGTAAAAATCCTTACAATCTTCGGTTTTAAGCATCGCCTCATTTTGAGCAGGGGGCGGTCCTCCCTACTCCGCAAAGCGGTGGCCCAGTGCCGCCTCAGCGCCGAAGGGGAGGGGAAAAGAGTGGAAGTACGGGTCCAAGACCGCTGGGAGCGCGAGTGGACAGGCCCCACGTTAGAGCTTCTCGAAGGAGGCTTGATCGCCCGGACCGTGTTTAGCTCTTTAGAGAAGTGGATCCTGAACCTCCTCGACCACACTCAAGGGAATTTGCCCTTTTGGCTGGCCCCCGAGCAAGTGAGGATCTGCCCGCTGAAGCAGGACCCAGGACCCTTGAAAGCTCAGCTTAGCGCCTTAGGATTGCGGGCCGCTGTCGAGGAGAGCGAAAAAAAATTAGGCGAAAAGATCCATGATGCATTGCGCGAAAGGATCCCTTATATTATTGTATTAGGTGAGAAAGAGCAAAAATTGAACAAAGTGTCGGTCAGGGCCTATGGGGCGCGCGCCGAAGAACTGATGGATCAAGAGAGCCTCATCGAGAAATTGGTTGAAGAAAGGAATTATCGACTTTGAGAATTAATAGAGAAATTCGAGCGCCAAGAGTACGGGTCATCGATAAAGATGGCGAGCAAATTGGAGTCCTTCTCACAGGGGAGGCCATCTACAGAGCGGAACAAGCGGGACTCGATCTCGTCGAGATTTCTCCCAATGCAGAACCGCCCGTGTGCAAGATCATCGATTACGGAAAGTACCGTTATCAGATCACAAAAAAAGAAAAAGAGAGTAAAAAGTCACAGCACCAAGTAAAAGTTAAGGAAGTTAAGGTCAAGCCCAACACCGATGAACATGACATCCAGACGAAGCTCAAGCATGCAAGAGATTTTGTCGCCAAGGGAGACAAGGTCAGGATCACCTGCACCTTCCGCGGCAGAGAAATGATGCACACCGAGTTTGGAGAGAGGATCGTGAAGCGCATGTGTGAGGACCTCGCCGATGTGGCAGTTCCCGAAGCCCCTGCGAAGATGTTTGGGAAGATCTTATCCATTGTCCTAGCCCCTGGTGTCAAAAAGGTAGTTAAAGGAGTACACCGTGCCGAAAATGAAAACGCGGAAGGCCGTCAAGGCAAGATTTAAAGCGACGGGGACAGGAAAGCTGATGTTCAGCCATCCTGGCCGCCGCCACATTCTGACAAAAAAATCCTCGAAACGCAAGCGCCATATGAGAAAAAAGGCGCTCGTTCCCGCAGGACAAACAAAAATGTACGCGCGCCTCATGGGCGTATAAGGAGAAAATTATGGTAAGAGTCACAAACGCCGTTGCAGCGCTGCGCAAAAGAAAAAGACTGCTCAAATTGGCCAAAGGATTTGTGGGCGACCGCAAAAACCACTTGCGCCTCTCTTCCGACGCTGTCATGCAAGCGATGGCCTTTAATTACCGCCATCGCAAAGAGAGAAAAAGAGATTTCCGCAAACTTTGGACCGCCCGCATTGGCGTCGGCGCCAAGGCCAACGGCATCTCTTACAGCAAGTTCATCAATGGCCTCAAAAGAGCCGGCTGCGGCATCAACCGCAAAATGCTCTCCGAGATGGCCATCAGCGATCCGACGAGTTTCGCTGCCATCGCCGGTTCCGCTAAGCAAGCCCTAGCTTAAAAACTTTTGAGCCCGGTCACCCGGGCTTAATCCCTCTGGAGTCACACGTGGAAGAGAAGGTTGCAACGCTTCGCAAGCAATTCCAGTCCGACCTCAGCTCCGTCAAGCATTCCAAAGATGTCGAACAGCTCAAAGTCAAGTACCTCGGCAAAAAAGGCCCCATCGCCGAGCTCATGCTGCACCTGCGCGACTGCACCCCCGAAGAGCGCCCCCGTCTTGGCAAGTGGATCAACGAGCTCAAAGAAGAAGTCTCCCTGCTCGCCACCCAAGCCTTTGAAGGGCTCACCCTCGCCGAACTCTCCGAGCGGATCCAAGAAGAAAAGCTCGACATCACCCTTCCCGGCAGACGAGACTTCCTCTCTCATAAGCACATCATCACCCGCATGCGCGACGAGGCCATCGAGATCCTATCCGGCATGGGATTTACCGTCCAATACGGCCCCGACATCGACTCCGACTACTATAACTATGAAGGCCTCAACTTCCCCCCCCACCATCCCGCCCGCGACATGCAGGACACCTTCTACATTTCCCCCACCATGCTCCTCCGCTCCCACACCTCCAACACCCAGCTCCGCGTCCTCGAATCCCACAAACCCCCCATCCGGATCATCGCTCCCGGCACCGTCTACCGCAACGAAAACATCAGCGCCCGGTCCCACGTCTTCTTCCACCAGATTGAAGGCCTCTACGTTGACAAAAACGTCTCCTTTGCCGATCTTTTCGCCACCATGAACGAGTTCTGGTCCAAAGTTTTCAAAGCTCCCGTCGAATCCCGCTTTCGTCCCAGTTATTTCCCTTTCGTCGAACCCGGCCTCGAAGTGGACCTCAAGTGCACCAACTGCCACGGCTCCGGCTGCGGCCTCTGCAAGCATACCGGCTGGCTCGAAGTATGCGGCGCCGGTATGGTGCACCCCGAAGTCCTCAAAAACGGCGGTATCGACCCCGAAATCTACTCCGGCTACGCCTGGGGGATGGGCCTCGAGCGCCTCGCCATGCTCCGCTATGGACTGCGCGATATCCGCCTCTTCACCCAAAACGACCAGAGGTTCCTCGACCAATTTTGATTGTCTTTATTCCTCAAGATCTTATAATATCCCCCTATCTGGAAGAGTGGCAGAGTGGCCTAATGCGGCTGTCTTGAAAACAGCAGTTGGAGCAATCCGACCGTGGGTTCGAATCCTACCTCTTCCGAAAACGCAACCAATTCGAACCCTTGCTCTCCTCAAGGAGAGCAGGGGGAATCGATTTTCAGAACGTCCTCATTCTTCCTTCAGCAAATTCCCGAAATCAATAATCTTGTAAAAGTACCCGCTTTCCTCGACCGATTCCTGCACTCCATTGACATGGATCAATATCGGCAGGACGACCAAGCCTTTAGGCATTATTAGGCGGTTTATTTTTTCCTGAACTTCTTCAATGACCTTATGGCTAATGGGATGCCGGGAAAACTTGATTTCGCAAAGGTACAAGTTATTGAATTTTGTTTGGATCAGATAATCCACTTGGCATCCCTTCTTGTGTTTTGTCTGTCTTTGCAGATAGGGATTATCGGCTATGATATCCTCAAAGCGGATGTTGAGGTTTTGTAGAATATAGTTGCGATTACCGAGAACCAAGTTCTCGAACTGATATCCCATGATCGTTTCCCAGCCCGCAAGCGAAGAAAGCGCGACCTCTTCAAATCGTCTCTTCTCGATGAGGTCGAGTCGGGGTTCGATGTACTTTAAATAAAAACGGAGATAATTATCACTAAGGCGGAATTGACTGATCTTCCCCGATTTTCCTGATTTTAGAGAATAGGTGTAGTCTCTTGTGATAAAACCGCCCTTAGTCAGGTCCACGAGATACTCGCTTAACCGCCCGCTGCTATCATATCCTGTGAGCTCAACGATCGTTTCATATTCTGCAGGGCCATTTTCAAGGGCTGAGACAATGTTCTTGTATAGCTTATCGCGCTTGCCAAAAATTTCATGAAAAATTCGATCGAACTCATTGACAAAAGCTCCTCCTTTTGTAAAGCACTGCCGCCGGATATTTTCATCAGCGGAAAACTGCCCTTGGATCTGTTCCAAATACCAGGGTACGCCTCCCGTGACTGCCAGGACTTTAAACTTTTCGTAATTTGATCCTCGAAAGCCCACGGACTCTAGCAAGTAATTACAGTCATGCAAAGGCAAAGGGTCGAGGCTTAGAGACCAAGAAATTCGTCCATAAAAGCCCTTGCTGTTGATAATATTTTCGTCGATCCAGGTTGAGATCGAACCGCAGAGAATTAAGATCAGCTTGGGATTCTTGCTAAACTGTTCATCCCAGGCAGTTTTTAACTGACCCAAGAAATCCGAATCTTCCGACCCCATCCAGGAAATTTCATCCAAGATCAGGATGACTCTTCCCGTCTGAACCTGAGAAGCCAGCAAGGAAAACAACGTTCCCCAATCATCTGCTTTGACAGTAGGAAGCTGCGTGATTTGGCTGAGTTGTCTTGCGAACTCATCGAGCTGCTTTTGCCGTGTCGTATCCTTTTGCGGCGGCAAACCAACGAGTTTTAGAACTTTTTTCTTTTTGCTAAATTCCTCAAGCAAACGGCTTTTACCGATACGCCTTCTTCCCTTGACGACCACCAGGCTTGCAGTCTTTTTATCCAGCAGGGCATTCAAATCATGCAGCTCTTTTTTCCGACCCACGAAGATATTTTCAGACATAAGACCTCGCATAAATGTTCGCCAAAATCATAATTATCGTTTTTGCGAACAAAAAAGACAAGAGAATTTTGTTCGCCAAAATTCAAAATCGCGTTTTCGCGAACAAAAACTAGAGGTAAATTTTGTTCGCCAAAATCAAATTTCGTGTTTTGGCGAACAATTTAATCATAACTTATTGATAATAAGCTGAATGGGAGTATCAAGATTTTGATGAAATCTCACTTGAGGGGATTGTGAAATTTATCTTAGATGTGAAGCCCCTTTCAGTATGAGGGACATGCAAGCTGCGAACCCACACGGCTGAGGGGGTTGCTTAACTTGTCGAGGAAGAGAGTCCTATAAGCATGTTCAAGAGGGGGCGCGCTGCTTTGCAGTTATGGCATAGTGTGGCCATTTACGTGGCGCAAAAGCCTTTTTGCGCCATATTTTTCATGAATTTAATCCATTGATTATTAAGGAGATATAAATATGCTGTAGAAAAATCTTAAGCGTAACACCTTGATTATAAATAGGTAGGGGCAATAGTGGCGCGAAAGCTCCTTTTGCGCCACTTTTTTCCTTTTGCGCCACATTTTGGCGCAAATGGCGCAAAAAGAACTGTTGATCGCCTCTTCTAAGAAAATCAGGATGCGAAGGCTTGCGGGTTCAATCGGTAATAGGTGATCGTATCGCCATAATTTTTATCAACGTAGAAAGGGGGATGTCTATAGACTTCCCTCAGTCCCCATTTTGATTCAATCAGATCGTCGGCGATATAAACTCCAAAATGGACCCGCTTTGAGTCTGAAGCGTTTGAATAGACAGCAAGATCGCCTGCCTGGGGCTGGACTGTAGGGGTGAAATACTTCTCGAGCAGCTTGGACTCTTCATTACCAAATAGATCGGCGTCTGTGATGTCCTGGGGCAACTTGTCAAGCTCAGCGCCAAAAATCTTATCTAAGGCGTACGTGTGGCAAGTCCCAGAAAAATCTATTTCATCCAGGCAGGCGATTTGTGGAAGCTCGGCAATAACACGAAGGGGTTCTAAGGGATATTTGCGGAGGATCGCGAGGATTTTGTCGTTCGCTTTATTGGAAACATAGCGGAATGTTTTATCTGCCGTTAGGATATGCATAGGCCCATGGGCTTCCTCGTGTTTCGGTAGAGCTTGGAAAGGTTCCGCTGCTTTTTTGAGACGATAAAATTTCGCTACATCGCCGCAATGCGGAGGGAGGAAAAAGATGTCATGTAGGAAGGCAAAGGGAGTTGGAAAGTCGCCTTGGCCCCATTTCGATTCAACGGTCCCGATGCGTGTAGAGTTTCCGTTGGGCTTATTGCTCTGAAAAATTCCTGAATGAAACGGTTTTCCATGGACGTAATAGACGACACGATCGCCTTCTTCCGGTTGCTCAACCCCATCGAAAAAGCGATTCACAAAATATCCGATCCCATATTTTTTGCACTGGTGCTGAATTTTTATGATCGGCAAGCCGCAGATTTCCTCGAGAGGTTTTCCTGTCCTCTCAAGCGCATACTGATGACTGCTTAAACGGGCCTGGCGATCGTCGTTTGATGTCTCAAGGATTTTGAAAAAAACATCGTCCTGTATACACCTCGAGACCCATCTCCATGGGTCGCCGGATGCATTTCCAATTTTTTGATCCGTTACCTGTGCTGCAGTCCTATCCCAAGGAGAGCCAATGCGGTCTCTGAGCTCATGAACACGGGAGGCCTGCAAGACCTGTTCATCGAGAATCCGGGAATAGGTATGGCCCCCTCGGAATGAAGTATGCCCTTCGCGCCCAGCAATGGAACCTGCGAAGCCGTCTAAATTGAAATGGATGGTTGATGTCATCTAGAAGCCAAGCCTTGTGAGATCGTAATATAATAGCATCTCCAAAGCGTTTGTGCCTAAAACTTTCTAAGGCGCCTGCAGGAGTTGGGCCGAGACTGCTGATTTTCCCCGGTCAAGTGCTCCTTTTAGGGGGCCAACGAACCCGCTAGGAGCAAACCGACGATCTTAAAATGCCCATTTTTTGCGGCGGCTAATATGGCAGGCTCGATAGGGATCCCGCGGCTTGTGAACAGTTTGCGGACGATCTCCAGATGCCCATTTGCTGCGGCCCGTTCGATGGCGTGGCTGCGAACGGTGTTTGAGATGTGGATATAGCTTCTTGCCAATGTGCGTACAATCTCAAGATGCCCCTTTTCTGCGGCCCCAATCAGGGCGCAATCTCGATAAAACCGCGAAGTGTCCACGAGATATGTCACTTCATGCAATAAGCTCACCATGAATGTCTTGCCGGCGCGCGCATTCCTAATGAGGGACATATCCGGATCGTCAGTGCGCTCGGCTTGGGCCAGCGCGGCGGAATACAAAAGGGCTGCGGTTTTGAAGTGACCATTTCGGGAAGCCGCATCGATGGCAGGGGCCAGACAACTTTTTAAAGCAGGGTGGTCAGTAGAGAGGAGCAGATGGACAACGCCGTGATGCCCCCTTTCTGCGGCTCTAATCATCGCCCTGTTAAAAACTCCGTTCGGTATCGTGTAGCCGATGGCGAGCAAGCGGACAATGTCGGTATGCCCGTTCTCTGCGGCTGCTAATAGGGGAATCTTTCGCTCGGGGTCCGGGATGTTGCGGCTGATAAGCAATTGACTGACAACGTCGATACACCCCTCCGCTGCAGCGCGGCCTGCTGTAGAATACCTCACATTATTCTTATACTGCTCAGTCTTGCGTGGGTCATTTAACAACAAATGGAAGATGTCGTGATGCCCCTTTTTTGCTGCCTCAAGAGCAGCAGAGCCTGTAACTTGGTAGGGAATTTCGCTGCCTGTCAAGGAGTAGCCTAATAATTCTCGGACAATGTCAATATTTCCATTGGCAGCGGCTTGCATCAAAGCGCGCACAATATTGTTTAGTGAAATGTAGCGATCGGTCAATAAGGCGCGGACTTGCTCTACATTGTTTTCCCTCGCAGCGGTGGTGATTTTTTCTCCGGCCTCTGGATCCGCCAGCAGCGTAACGATTCTGTGAGCTATGGGCACCGCAGGATTCTCTATCAGTTCTCCATTAATATGCGTCATTCTGTTTCGGCAGGTGGGACAGCTTTGTTGTCCTTTAAGCCAAGTCCCTAGGCAAACGGCATGAAACCGGTGGAATACCTCGCCAACCTTATGGGCCGCACCGTAAGAGACTTCCTCGCAGCAAATGGAGCAAGTGTCTGTGATACGATCTGAATTTTTAAAAGTTACAACTGACATAATTATCCTTTATTAGTGTTGAAATAATTACCCAGCGCAGCAAGGGCAATGGCCCCTGCTCCAACGGCAGCCGTGGCAGCATGATTTGAGACCTCATAGCCGGTGAGGAGCAAACTGACGATGTTAAAGTGCCCATTTTTTGCGGCGGCTAGAATGGCGTGCTCGATAGGGATCCCGCGGCTCGTGAAAAGCTCGCGGACGATCTCCAGATGCCCCTTTCTTGCGGCCCGTTCGATGGCGCAGCCCCGTGCAGCGTTTGAGAAATCCAGCCCTTGCGACAACGCGCGGAGACAAGCTATTGATATGGGGTAGTTGATAGAAATGAGCAGACGGACAACATCGCTATGTCCATTTTCTGCCGCAATCGTCAGAATCTTTTGGAAAAAGAGAGGTGGGATTGTGTATCCCGTGAGAAGCATGCGGACGATATCGGTATGCCCATTTTCTGCAGCTGCTAAAATGACATCCTGGCAATAGATAAAATGGATATCTCTGTTGATGAACATTTGGCTGACAATGTCGATGCCCACTTTGTGGACAGCTGCATTAGTCACTTCTCCAAAGCAAATGGCGCACGTATCTGTGGTGTGGTCCAAATTTTTAAATGTTATGGAAGACATAAAAACCTATTAGTTATTAATAGTATAATTTTATCATAGTATTGTTTTAAAAGTATATTAAAATTTACAATTAAATTAAATGTGTAACATCTTGAAAACGAGGCGCTTAAATTAATTCTATTGTTATCCTATTGATTGTTAATCGCTTGCAAGTTTCCTTCGGGGCTTCTCCAAAAAAGCTGGTAATCTCTCGCTACTCATTGTTTTAAATCTCTTATTCTTATATCCTTGTTTGCACTATAAATCATTCATTCGCCGCTGCTCCGATAGGAAAAGTCCGCGCAGCCAGATTTCAACCCAAAATACTATGAATCCCAAGACAGAACTCAAGTACCTATTTCTTATTGTGATTGTTTTCATTGCTGCGTGCATTGAGACAGACATCTACCTGCCTGCGTTTCCCGACATGATGCAGTGGTTTTCGGCTACCGAAGGGCAGATCCAGGGATTGCTCACCTGGAACTTTGTGGGGATCTGCGTATCGGGTCCCTTCTATGGGCCTATTTCAGATTCCTGGGGACGGAAGAAACCGCTCCTCATCGCTTTGGGAATGTTCCTCGCGGGAAGCGTGCTTACCGTGATTGCGCAAAACCTCGATCAAATGCTTTGGGGGCGCATTTTGCAAGGCCTCGGGAGCGGGGGATGCTTTACCCTGGGAACGGCCATTATTTTTGATACCTTTCAAAAAGAGAGAGCCATTGACGCGCTGAACAAATTGAACACCGCCATCCCGCTCATTATGGCAGCCGCTCCCATGCTAGGGGGATATCTCAACTACAACTATGGGTTCCGCTCAAACTTTTTAGCGATTGGGGTCTTCGTGCTCATCAGCTTGCTTGTTTGCCTGACGCAACTTGGGGAGACGTTGCCGAAGGAGAAGCGGGTGCCGCTGAACTTTGCCAAGGTCCTCAAAGACTTCAGGCAGGGCCTTTTTTGCGTTCCCTTCTGGCAGCTCACCTTGGCCACCAGCGTCATCTTTGGAGGCTATATCGCGTTCCTCTCAGGCATCTCCGTCCTCTTTGTTGTGGAGTTCGGGATGAGCAAGGCGCTCTTTCCGTTTATCCAGGCAGCTGTCTTAGGCGGCTGGGTAGCGGGCAGCTTGACCATCAAGCCGGTGATCCGCAAGTGGGGCATCCCCAAGATCAAGCGAGCCGGGATCGTCCTCAGCGTCCTCGGCGCCGCTCTCCTGGGGC
>JABDEH010000012.1 GCA_013287215.1 Chlamydiota bacterium | reverse complement strand
TCCCCTGCTCTTCTATCGAAAAGGCCCCCTCAGCGGAGCTCAAGCCCAACCAAAAAGACACCGACACGCTGCCCGCATTTGACGTGCTGGACCATATTTTGCAGGGGTATGTGGAAGATTGTCTTTCAGCCGAAGAGATCGCCAAAAAACATCAGCTCTCCTTGGGACTTGTGAAAGCGATCATTCACAAGATCCACCTCGCAGAGTACAAGCGGCGCCAAGCGGCCCCCGGGATCCGCGTCACCAAGAAGGCATTCCGCGTCGGCAGACGCTATCCCATCGTCCAGAAGTGGATGTAGGGCTTAAGCTTCTTTCCATGCGAAGGGAAGGATATCTGCCAGCGACTCGGCGTTGTGGCGCAGGAGCATGAGGCGATCAAAGCCGACGGCGACGCCGCAGCAATCGGGCAGTCCGAGTTGCAGAGCTGAGAGAAAATTTTCATCGAGCGGAAGCGCTGATTTATTATCTGCTTGGCGCTGGGCGTTCGCGAGATGCAGGCGGGCTCGCTGTTCCACAGGATTACACAGCTCATGCGAGCCGTTGGCAAGTTCAATGCCTTTATAGAAAATTTCAAAACGTTCGGCGACGAGTTCTCCACCCACGGTGGTCATGCGGCCGAGTGCCGCTTGAGCGGGTGGAAAATGGGTAATCACGGTGAGCTCGTCTTTGCCGAGATGCGGCTGGACGACGAAGGCCATCCGATATGCGGTAAAGGTATCCGGCGTCCACTCTGCGCCCTCGGGAGGAGGAACGGCGTCTTTTGCGTAAGTGTCCAGCGCTTCCTTATAGGAAAGGCAGCGGGAAGGAATAGGACCTAGAAAAAGATAGATGAAGTCGATTGTTTCTTCAATGAGTCCTGTGTAGGTGAAATTGCGGCGGTACCATTCGACCATTGTAAATTCAGGATTATGGAGGCGGCCAAATTCCCCCTCGCGAAACACATGGGAGAGTTGATAGATATCGCCGATGCCTTGAGCGAGCAGCCTCTTCATTGCATATTCCACTGAGGAGTGGAGATAGCGATTGCAGCGGGTTTCGATGATGTCGATATGAGCATCGACAGGCGCTGCCCCGCTCAATACGGGACAATCGACCTCAAGAACATTCCGCTGTGCAAAAAACGCGCGGGCCTTAGCGAACATGGCCCCTCGGTCCTTGAGGCGGTCGATTTTAGATTCTTGAGACATAATCACCGGTGCGTGTGTCCACCTTAATTTTATCCCCTTCGTTGCAGAAGATAGGGACCTGAATCTTTGCGCCGCTATTGGTCATGGCAGGCTTCAGGACGCGGCCGGAGGTGTCGCCGCGCAGGCCCGGGGCTGTTTCCGTGATGACCATTTCCATGAAGGTAGGAGGCACAACCTCGATCGGCTCGCCCTTGTAGAACACGACATCATAGAGAACCTCTTCCATGAGCCACTGATCTTTATCGGCGATGAGCGAATTGGGGATCGTGATCTGATCGTAGGTTTGATCATCCATGAAAATCACACCGTCGGCCTCTTTGTAGAGCATCCGCATTTTTGTCTCGTTGACATCGGCCTCATTGAGTTTTTCTCCCGACTTGAAAGTCCGCTCAATGACGCGGCCTGTTTTGAGGTGGCGCAGCTTGACGCGGTTAAAGGGCTGTCCCTTGCCCGGTTTGACAAATTCATTGGAGACGATATTGTAGGGCTCCCCTTCAATTTCTACCTTGACGCCGCTGCGAAACTCATTGGTGCTGATCTGTGCCATTTTTGTTATCCTTCGGTTTGAACGGTGCGCTCGCCGCAATCCCGCCCCTTTAAGGGGCGGGCTTTGGCGGGCTTTTTTATATACAAAAGTCCTTAAACCGTCGAAGAATCTCCTCCCCTTCAGGGGAAAGGAGTTCTTCAACCAGCCCAGGGAAGACTAAAGCTTCCAAATGGGGGCTATCGTAAAAAGGACCAATTGTGATTTATTGGGATTTAATTTTCAAATGGAGATTCAGGTATGGCTGCGGAGTTTCGAGAAGAGCAGTTCGCCCACGACACCTTAGAGCGCTACTCTGGGTGCCCCGTCGCAGAATTTCGGTCGAATTTAATTTTGACTAATTTCCCCCGCTACGTCGATTACTTCGCCAAGTCTAGAGGCGTTCCCGTCATTGAGGGATCGATGTTCAAAGTGGCCCACTCTCCTCAAGACGATGTGAGTATTTTAGATTTTAAAATCGGTTCTCCTGCCGCCTCCCTCGTAGTCGACCTCTGCTCGTTTATGCCCATCAAGGCGAGCGTTCTCCTCGGTATGTGCGGAGGCCTCAGGCGCCGCTATGTGGTGGGGGACTACCTGGTCCCCGTCGCCAGCATCCGGGGTGAAGGGACCTCCGACTTTTATTTTCCGCCCGATGTGCCGGCGCTCGCCAACTTTTTGATGCAGAAGGCGGTGACCGAAGTGCTGGAAAAACAGAAAGCGGTCTACCACATCGGCATCACCTTTACGACCAATACCCGTTTTTGGGAGTTTAACGAAGAGTTCAAGAACCGGCTCAAGGCCTCCAAAGCGCAGGCGATCGAGATGGAGTGCGCCACCCTTTTCATGGCGAGCTACAAGCGGAAGTTCACGCTGGGAGCTCTGCTCCTCGTTTCCGATCTTCCCTTGAACAATGACGGGATCAAAACCAAAAAAAGCTCCGAATCGATCTTTGAAAAGCACATGGCCGACCATGTGGAGAAGGGGATCGAGATATTGAAAGTCGCCCGCGTCATGCAATCGAAGCATGTGAAGGGCGCCTACCACCGCAATCTGGGCATGGAGCCTCCTCCGGCATAATTTGCACCCCCAACGAAATAATTGACGAATAGGGCTTTCTATGTTATTTTCTAGGTTCGTATTGGGAGGCAATATGCTAGAAGAGTTGCTCGCAAAGCCAGAAAGTAAAACGATGGAGTTCAAGGAAAATGCCCAATCGATTCAAAAGATCGTCCAAACAGTGATCGCATTTGCCAACACGCCGGTGGGACCCTCATTATTGGAGTCAAAGGGGATACTAAAGAAGTTGTTGGAGTGGCAAATATCCTTGAAGATGAAGAGCGGGTGGCCAACGCTGTCGCCGATTCTGTAAGCCCATCTATTCTGCCAAGCATACAATTCCATTCCTGGCGAGGGCGGGATATGCTTATTGTGACTGTCCCTCATGGATTTGGTCCGTTTTATCTCAAGTCTAAAGGAGAACACGATGGCGTCTATGTCCGCCTTGGGTCAACAAACCGCATCGCTGACGCATCCCTTATTGCTGAGATTAAACGACTCAAAGAGCACATTTCGTTCGATCAATCGCCTGAAATGAAATCAACGTCCAATGATCTGGATTTTGAGCTTGCGCGCGACTTGTTTTCCCCACTCAATAAGCCTTTTACAAAAGCCGCCGCCAAATCGTTAGAGCTTCTGGTAGATTATCAGGAAACTCAATACCCAACAAAAGGGGGGCTTCTCCTTTTTGGAAAGGATCGCGACCGGTTATTCCCGGATCCTTTGATTCGAATGGCTCGATTTGAAGGCGACACAAAAAGTGAGGTAATTGATCAGGCGGAAATCAAAAGCTCGCTACCACTTGCCATTGATGAAATGCTTGCCTTCATCCAGAGAAATGTTTCTATGGGAGCTAAAATTCATTCAGCCCGAAGAGAAAACATCCCGGAATACCCTCCCGCGGTAGTAAGAGAAACGGTCATTAATGCAGTCCTACACGCAGACTATTCAACTCAACGATCTCCGATCCAAGTTGCTATTTTTGATAATCGGATGGAGATCACTAACCCCGGCCCCTTGCCTTTCGGGTTGAGTTTGGAAACTGCCTTATCCGGTGTTTCTCAACTCCGCAACAAGGTGTTGGCTAGGGTGTTTCGGGAATTGCAGTTAATCGAGCAATGGGGGTCCGGGTTCAATCGTATCTGTAACATCTGCCTTCAGCAAAATATTGTTGCACCAAAATTTGAAGAGCTGGATCACTTTTTCCGCGTAACCCTCTTTCCAAGAACGGCAACCATTGTTCCTTCCGAACTCTGGCATGTCCCTATCATCAAGTACCTCGAACAGCATGGCAAAATCTCTGCAATGGAAGCGGAGAAGATTTGGAAATTAAGTCGCAGAACTGCTACCAATCGCCTAAAAGCCATGTGTCACGAAGGAGTGCTCGTCGAGCTCTCTACCGGTCCCTTTGACCCCTACAAAACCTTTATTTTAGCTGAACCTAGAAATCAACCTAGAAAAACCTAGAAGTCTGATTTTTCTAGGTTGATTTCGCCGTTTTGTTGCACGGGACGCAGCCCTTTCCTGAAGATCTGGAAATTACCTTGGTTGGATGGACGGTTGTCAAAAAGACCCCGTAAAAGCTTCGTTTAGCTGAACCTGGAAATCAACCTAGAAAAACCTAGAAGTCTGATTTTTCTAGGTTGACTTTTGCCATTGCTGGGATTTAAGCGACCACATTCATAAATTTCATGACGGCATCTCAAGGGATTTTTTTTAACGCTTATAATAACCAAGGCGTGGATGACATTTATATGATTTCAAGAGCCTTGGCCAACAATCTTTTAAGAAGGGAGGAGATACCTAGCGAGGCGATTGATATTGCGGAGGGGTGTAAAGATTTCTTTTAAAAAGGAGTAGTTGCCTCAAACGACCATCAGTTTCAAGTGGAATGAAAATTTCTGATCTGTCATCCTTGCTAAAAAATTTTAGGAGAATTGTCCATGGCAACGAAAACCATCAAAGGCCGTCGTACCAAAGCAGAGATCCAGCAGGAATTCGCTGCGCTGACAGAAGAAGCCGCTGCGGATAAAGCCTCCGCTTCCTCGAAAGAAGAGCTGGCGTATCAGTTGAAGGAGACGGAGATCCGCGCTGCGGTGAGTGAAATTTCTGTAGAAGTGATCATCCGCAAGCTGGCCGATCTCAATGCGGAAATTTCCAAGTCTCTGGGCAACCTTTCAGAAAAACTCATCGGTGAAGTCAATCTCCTCAATCGGGTCAAAAGCGCAATTTTTATCGAAAACGAGCAGCTCCAAAAGTTGCACAAGATCGATGTCGCTGCGACAGCGCTCGATCAGCTCATCGAGGATTATCATGAGCAGAGAGCGGCGTTAGAACTCGAAATCGAGACAATGCGAGCCGAATGGGCGAAAGAGACGAAAAGCAAAGAAGAGTCAGCTGTTGAATACGAGAGAAGTTTGAAAAACGGTCGTGTGAGAGAAGCTGAAGAGTACAAGTACAATCGAGATCTCGAGCGTAAAAAAGATCAAGATAAGTATGAACAGGAATGTTTGCTGAAAGAGAAGCAGAATCGGGATAAGCTGGAAGTGTTGGAGAAAAATTGGCAGGTGCGTGAAGAGGCGCTTCGTACGCGTGAGACCCATCTTCAGGACTTACAGAAAGCGGTGGATGCATTTCCTGCACGGCTCAAGGAAGAGGTGGAGAAAGCCCGCAGCGAGGCGGTCGCGCACACTGAGCAGCGTTTCTCTCAAGAATTTTTGATGGTCACAAAAGATCGAGAGTCGGAGCAGCGGATCAGCACGATGAAAATCCAATCTCTTGAGAGTGTGATGGAAAGCCAAAAGAATCAAATCGCACAACTCCAGAAACAGCTGGATGACGCAAAAAAAGAGGTCAAAGAAATTGCTGAAAAAGCCATCGAAGGAGCTTCCGGAGCCCGGGCGCTATCGCACATCAACCAAATTGCCATGGAGCAAGCAAAAAACCGTTCATCCTCGAGTTAGGGGAAACGTAATTCACTTCTTTAGAAAAATCTCTTGTCTAGTGTATTATTGAGCTTCTTCAATTTTACAGGAGGCACGCCATGAGTACACCAATAGGCAATATTCCAACCAATGAAAGACCCGCTCCCGCAGGACAAACACCCCCTTCTCCGGCTGAGCACAGCGCGGGCATCAGCGATACGCCCACTTCTTTATGTTGCCTATGCGGAGATGCGAATGATTCGATTTTCACGCAGGTTTGGACAAGCATCTCTTCCTTTTTATCTTCAATCTGGACCTGGTTGATGGGATGGTGCTTTACACAAGAGACCCCAGCAAGCAGGGCGGTTGCTCCCGCAGCTGTCGTAGTAAATCCTACAGCCGCGAGCGCCCCGGCACCGGTTGCTGCAAGTCCGGTGGTTGCTCCCCCGCAGGTGGAGCCTTTACCAAATCCCCCCGTCGTGAGCGCGCAAGCGCCGCGTGCTCCGAGTCCGGTAGCGGCTCCCGAACCTGTAGCAACTCCTGCCGCTGCGAGTCCGGAGTCTCCAAGATCTGCCCGTTCGGACGCGCCTTCTGCACCGGAAGAGGATTTAGCAAGTCCGGCGATGACGCAATTGCGCAATGAACTGATCGGTCATGCGAAAATGTCTATGATAGACCTGGCCGCAGAGGCATTCCCCCATCTGACTGCAATCGATTGTAAAGCTCTTTTGATTTTCAAGCTAGGCGGGCACCTGCTCACATTAGCTAGGGCAGAAGTGCGTCAGGCCTACAGTCCGAAGAACCAAATGCCTTTTTTGGCATCTGGCACAGCTGCATTAGTTGAAGCCCTTAAGACTCGCTCGGTCATGCCCAATGCACAGATGGAGATCAAGTTGATGCTGATAGAAAAGGATCGAGAAGGGCGCGTGCAAAGGCATACGTGCGCTTCTGCGGTGACTCCCACATCTACTTCAGGGGAGCCTGCATACTTTACAGATCGGCCCACGCCTGATCACATGAGAAGCAGCATGACCGAGCTCCTGGGAGATTGGGGAGTGCAGGCGCACGGCAATCAAGCGCCCGAGTGGGCCCGAGCGGCAGATTTGGAATTTAGTGCTGTCCAGAATCAACGGGAACTGCTGGAGCTTTGGATTACCCAGTGATTAATTTTTCATATGAACGATTTCAACAGTTCAATGACCCTCTCTTCTAGCTCTTTCGGTGTCTTAAACCGTGGTAATGTAAAGGATTTTTTGAGGGGCGGTTTTTCAGCGAGAAGGGTGAGCGCGCTGAACTTCAGCAGGGTGAACTGGTGCTGCGAGGCATAGAGGCGCAGGCGGGTGAGGTGGTAGAGGAAGTCGACGGAGGCCGGCGGGGGGCCGAAGCGGTCGGAGAGCTCGGCAAAGAGCGCATCGACTTCCGCAAGCGAGGTCGCATCGCCAAAGCGGTGGTAGATCTCGAGGCGGAGGGACGTTTCGCCGATGTAGGTCTCGGGCAGGCGCGCTTCAAACGCGAATTCCATTTTTGTTTCAATGAAGTTAGGCGCAATTTTTCTCTGGAGCGCATCGATGGTGCGCTTGAGGAGTTTGCAGTAGAGATGAAAGCCGATGGTGGCGATCTGACCCGATTGCTGCGTGCCGAGGATGTCGCCGGCGCCGCGGATCTCGAGATCGCGCATGGCGATCTTCATGCCTCCGCCGTAGCCGGATGATTCGATGAGGGCCGAGAGGCGCTTGCGGGTCAGCTCGGGCAGTTCTTTGTGCCGCGGGGTGAGGAAGTAGGCAAACGCGGGGCGATTCCATCTGCCGACTCTGCCGCGGAGCTGGTAGAGGTCGGCGAGACCAAATTGGTCGGCGCGGTCGATCAGGATCGTGTTGGCGTTGGGGATGTCAATGCCGTTTTCGACGATGGTGGTGGCGACAAGGATGTCGGCTTGGCCTGTTTTGAACGAGTGGAAGATGGTGTCGAGCTCGTCTGCGGCCATCTGGCCATGGCCGATGACGATGCGCGCTTCGGGGAGGAGCTTTTGGAGCTCTTCGCCGATTTGATAGATGGTCTCCACGCGGTTGTGGATGAAGAACGCTTGGCCGTCGCGTGAGAGTTCCCGGAGGAGCGCGGTGTGGATGAGGGCGGGCTCGCGGGGCGCGAGGATGCTCTTGATCGGCAGGCGGTCTTGGGGCGGTGTGTTGATGACGGAAATTTCTTTGGCGCCGACGAGAGAAAGGTAGAGGGTGCGCGGAATGGGGGTCGCCGAGAGGGTGAGGCAATCGACGCCGATTTTGAGCGCCTTGAGGTGCTCCTTGGCGCGGACGCCGAAGCGCTGCTCTTCATCAATGATGAGAAGGCCGAGGTCTTTGAACGCGACATCTTTGCTGATGATCCGGTGGGTGCCGATCAGGATGTCGATCTGGCCTGCGGCAACTTTTTCTAGGGTCTCTTTATTTTCTTTGGGGGTTTGGAAGCGGGAGACTCTGCCGATGGTGATGGGAAACCCGGCCATCCGCTCGCAAAAACTTTCATAATGTTGGAGGGCGAGGACGGTGGTGGGGACGAGGACGGCGACCTGCTTTTTTCCATCGCAGACGGCCTTGAAGGCGGCACGCATCGCCACTTCGGTCTTACCGTAGCCGACGTCGCCGCAGATGAGCCTGTCCATGGCCTTTCCGGAAATCATATCGCGCTTGATTTCGCCGATCGCTCGGAGCTGGTCCTCGGTCTCGACAAAGGGAAATTCTTGTTCGAAATGGTCCATGAGGCTGCCGTCAGGAAGATAGGCAAAGCCGCCTTGGATCTCCCGCTCGGCGCTGAAGCGGAGGAGGTCTTTGGCGTAACCGATAATCGCCTTTTCGGCGGAGGCCTTTGTCTTGTTCCAGCGAGAGCCGCCCAAGGTGTGGAGCGTCGGAATTTCATCGCGGGAGCCGATGTAGCGGCTGACGAGGTGCGACTGGGAGACGGGGACGAAGAGGGTGCTCTTTTCAGCGAATTCTACTTTTAAAAATTCGGCTTCTTGCTTGAGGTGGTTGACCTGCTTTTCGACGCCGAGATATTTGCCGATGCCGTGGTGGAAGTGGACGACGATATCTCCGGGGCTCAGTTCGTGAAATTCAGACGCTGGGGTGTGGTAGGTGTTGCGCCATTTGGGGCGGCGGGTCCGGTAGCGATGGGTCAATTCGGCGGTGGGCAGGAGGGCGAGCTCTTCTTCGGGAAGGACAAAGCCGGACGAGAGGTAGCCCCGCTCGAAGGCAGTCTTTGAGGGGAGCGTGGAAATCTTTTCCTTCAGCGAGCGCTCTTCCGATTCGGTGGGAGAAATGATCCGCAGGGTGAGAGTGGACTTGGCAAAGCGGGAGAGGCCCAAGAGAATTTCATCGGCGGTGCCTGCGGCTTTATTTTCATAGGGAGAAAAGAAGTCGACGATCTCGATGAAGGGGTGCTGCCAACGCTGGGTGTGGATCTCTTTGTTGAAGATGTTGAAGGAGAGGGGTTGCAGGGGAGTTTTTCCGGAGTAGAATGCGCGGCCTGTTTTTTTATGCATGGAGACATCGGAGAGGAGTTCTACCTTTTCTTTGGAGAAATAGATTTTTTGCAAGGGATCGATGGCGGCAAAAAATTCTTCCATTGGCATTTTGAGCGAGACATAGTGATCTTCCAATGCGGCGAGATCGTCGAAGATGACGAGGGTTTCAGGGCTTAGGAAGGAGAGGAGAGAGGCGTCGACATTGGTTTCCTTTGCGGGGCAGAGAAATAGGGAGGAAGCTTTGGCAATCGACTTTTGTCCGATCGGATCGTAGGTGCGGATCTGGTCGATCGTGTCGCCAAAAAAGTCGATCCGGTACGGATCTGGGGAGGCGAGGGGAAAGATGTCGATGATGCCGCCGCGCACAGCAAATTCTCCTTTGTCGGCAGCGACGGCATTTCTGCGGTAACCGAGCTCAATGAGGCGATTGGGCAGAGCGGAAAAAGAAACCTCGTCGCCCACCTTCCAGATGAGGCACTTGGAGGCGAGCACGTGTTTGGAGACGGTCTTTTGGAGAACTGCTTGTAAAGATGCCGTCACGATATGCGGACCTTTGGTTTTGGCAAGGGCGTACAAAATCTCAAACCGCTTTCCCACGATGTCAGGGCTCGGCGCGATCTCTTCGGTGGGAAGGGTTTCCCAGGAAGGAAAATCGAGAATGGTCTGCGTGCTAAAATATCCAAAATCGTCAAAGAGGCGAGGATCCTGCGTGATGAGGAGGATGTTTTTTTTGGTAGCGGAAAGCGCTTGAAGAGCGAGGAGCGCCTTGGGGGCGTTCCACAGCTCTTCAATCAATAGAGAGTCGGTCTCTTGGATCAGCTTAGTAAAGGAGGCATTCACAATGTTTGAATGAGGTGTTTCGCTTGTTCAAAGGCTTGAGTAATTCCGTTGCTATTTTTTCCGCCGGCCTGCGCGCTGTCGGCTTTGCCGCCGCCGCTGCCGCCGATGGCCGGTGCGATCGCTTTCACAATATTTACCGCTTGGATCCCTTTTTGGACAAGGTCGGGGCTCACTTTAACTAGGAGCTGGCACTTATCTGCCGCCTTCATCGCGAGGATGAGGACAGAGGAGCGGAGGAGTTGCGCCAAATCTTCAGCGAGCGGCGCGAGCTCGCCCTCGCCGACATCGACAAGCGCGGCAAGCACTGGAGTGTTGTGAACCTGCTCCACCTTTTCAGAGAGCGTCTTAGCGAGATCTTTGAGCGCGCCGCGCCGCGCCATTTTCAGTTGGCTGGAGAGCTGTTTGATCTCTTCGGAGAGTTGCGCTTGGCGTTGGAGCGAGAGTTCTTCTTGGTGCCGCACAAATTCTTCGGCGGCCTTTCCGCAGAGAGCTTCGATGCGGCGCACGCCGGCGGCGATGCTGCTCTCTTTGGCGATCCTGAAATAGCCAATGGTGCCGACATGATGGGTGTGCGTGCCGCCGCAGAGTTCTTTGGAGTAGTCGATGTCGACAACGCGCACCTTGGAGCCATACTTATCACCAAAAAATTGTTTGATGTCGGGATGTTTCTGCGCTTCCTCATAGGAGAGTTCATACGATTTGACTTCTCTGTCCTCGCGGATCTTTTCATTCACGAGATCTTCGATCATCCGAAGATCTTGGGGAGAGAGCGGCTTGTGGTGGCTAAAGTCGAAACGGAGACGATCGGGCTCCACGAGCGATCCTGCCTGCTTGATGTGCTGGCCGAGCACCTTTTGCAGCGCCCAATGGAGGAGGTGGGTCGCTGTATGGTGGTTGGCGATCCGCTGGCGTCGCTCGTGATCGACGAGCGCTGTGACGGTGTCTCCCACTTTAAGCGTGCCGTTTTCGAGCGTCCCGGTGTGGACGATCACGTCGGTGTAGGGAGATTTGCAGCCGGTCACCACAAAACGGGTGTGGGGATGGAAGAGAATGCCGGTGTCGGCGACTTGCCCTCCTTTTTCGGCATAGAACGGAGTGCGGTCGAGGACGACGAGCGCCTCCCCGCCTGCCTCGAGGTGACCTACCGATTTTCCGTCCACGATGAGCGCCTTGACTGTGCTGGGCATTTCGGTTTTTTCATAGCCCATGAAAAGGTTCGGCGCATAGTCTTTGAACACGTTCTCTTCGGCCATTTGGGTGTGCGTTTGCTTAGCGGCCCTGGATTTTTCTTTTGCCTGATTTTCTAAGAGCTCATAGGCGTCTAGGTTCACTACGAGGTGGGCGTCTTTAGCGATCAAGAGGATTTCTTCGACGGGCAGTCCGTAGGTGTCTTTGAGTTTAAACGCTTCGTCGCCGGTGATCTGTTTGCCGGGACGTTTTTCTGCCTGCTCGACGATGCTAGAAAGAATATTTCCGCCGCGCTTCAGCGTGCGCAAGAAAGCCTCTTCTTCTCCGGTGAGGATTTCTGCGATGCGCGCTTCGGAGGTGACGAGCTCTTGGTAGTCGGGCCCCATCGTAGAGACAAGGCGCGGAAGAACTCTGGCGAGGAATGGCTCGTGCATGTCGAGCAGTCTTCCGTAGCGCACCGCGCGGCGCAGCAGTTTGCGCAGCACATAGCCTCGATCTACATTGCTCGGTTGGACGCCGTCGGCGATCGCAAAACTGAGCGAGCGGATATGGTCAGCGATCACGTGGAAGGCGGCCTTGTTTTCCTCGGTATATTTTTTTTCCGAGATTTGCTCCACTTCGGCAATCAGGCTGCGCAAGATATCGGTGCCAAAGACAGAGTCGACGCCCATTTTGAGGGAGATGACCCGCTCAAGGCCCGATCCGGTGTCGATCGATTGTTTGGGTAGCGGCGTCATGGAGCCGGACGCGTCGCGATTGAATTGCATGAAGACAAGGTTCCAGAACTCGAGGTAGCGTTCGCCGGTGGGATCGTCTTTTGGCGATGTGCCATTGCCATATTTTTTTCCGCGATCGAAATAGAGTTCGGAGCAGGGGCCGCAAGGACCGGTGTCTCCCATCGCCCAAAAGTTATCTTTTTCCCCCATCCGCACGATCCGTTTTTCGGGCATGTGGGCGCGCCAGAGGTCGAACGCTTCATCATCGTCGTCGAAGACCGTGATCCAGAGATCGTCCGGGGAAAATCCAAACACCTCGGTCGTCACTTCGAAGGCGTATTGAATGGCCTGTTTTTTGAAGTAATCACCGAAAGAAAAGTTGCCGAGCATTTCAAAGAAGGTCAAGTGTCTTGAGGTATGGCCGACGTTGTCGAGATCGTTGTGCTTGCCGCCGACGCGGATGCATTTTTGGGAGGTGGCTGCTTTATTGTAGCTCCTGTGGCTCTTGCCGAGGAAGACATCTTTGAACTGGTTCATTCCCGCGTTGATGAAGAGGAGTGTGGGGTCGTCGTGCGGCACAACGGGTGAAGAGGGGATTACGGCGTGCCCCTGTTTCTTAAAGAAATCTAAAAAATTTCGTCTTATTTCTTGTGATATCATAACCTTTTTCCTTGCGGGTGGTGGCGGAGGAGTATAGCAAATCGAGAATTAATGGTCGTATAAATTATTTTGTATGTTGAAGTGAGTAGGTAGTTAAACGCAAAGGCGCAAAGACGCGGGAAGAATCGCCGTTCTCTATGAATTTCCCCTCCTTTGCGTCTCCGCGTCTTTGCGTCTTTGCGTTTTAGCTGCTGTATTCACTTCAACCTGAAAAAAAAGTTCGTTGAATCTGACGCAAGCCCTGTGTTACAATGCCAGGACAACTGTTCATTTTCCTATTAAACTGGAAGGATTTTCATGGATGCGGAACTGAAAAAGCACTTAAGTAAAATAGCAGGCACCATTCGCGGGCTATCGATGGATGCTGTCGAAAAAGCGAATTCCGGCCACCCCGGACTGCCGATGGGATGCGCCGAATTTGGGGCCTATCTCTATGGAGTTTTGCTCCGCCACAATCCAAAAAATCCGAAATGGCTGAACCGCGACCGGTTCGTCCTTTCCGCGGGCCACGGCTCGATGCTCCTCTACTCGTGCCTGCATCTTTCCGGCTTCAATCTTTCTTTGGATGAGATCAAGCGGTTCCGCCAGCTCCACTCCAAAACACCCGGCCACCCGGAGCTCCACGTAACCGAAGGAGTTGAGGCGACAACGGGGCCCTTGGGACAAGGGGTTGCCAATGCTGTAGGCCAAGCTCTCGGACTTAAACTCCTGGCCGCCCGTTTCAACAGTGAAAATTTTTCTCTATTCAACAGCAAAGTGTATTGTTTGGCCGGCGACGGCTGCATGATGGAAGGAGTCTCCTCCGAGGCCTCTTCTTTTGCCGGGCATCTCGGTCTAAACAACCTGGTGCTTATTTATGATTCTAACCAGGTCACCTTGGACGGTCCGCTGCCCGAATCTTGCTCTGAAGATACCAAAGCCAGATACAAAGCCTATGGGTGGGATGTTTACGAAATCGATGGCTACGACCTCGATGCCATGGACAAAGTGTTTATGGAGATCCGGGACCATCAAAAAAAACCTTGCTTCGTCGTGATGCACACCATCATCGGCAAAGGCTCGCCGCATAAAGCGGGCACATCCAAAGTGCACGGATCGCCGCTGGGGGCCGAAGAGTTGAAAGAGACAAAAATCGCCCTCGGACTCCCCGAAGAGCCTTTTTATATTCCGCAAGCCGTCACAACATTTTTTGAAAATAAAATACCCAAAGAAATCGCTCTTGAATCTTCCTGGAACGACACGCTCCGTCTATTCCAACAGGCCCATCCTGAGCTCTACGCACAATTTGCAGCGATGCAGGCGAAGACCCTGCCCGCAGATCTCGAAGAGGCGCTCATCAAGCTCGAAGTGAAAAGTCCGATTGCCGGACGGAGCGCATCGCAAGCGGTCCTCGGTCTCCTGGGTGAAAAACTTCCCTATCTCTATGGAGGTTCTGCTGACCTCTCCTGCTCCGATCTCACACTGATGAAGCATTTGGGGATTGTGTCTGCGACCAATTTCACCGCGCGCAACATCAAGTACGGCGTCAGAGAATTTGCGATGGCCGCCGCGGCCTCCGGTCTATGGGAAACGCAGATGATCATTCCGTTTGTGGGAACCTTCCTGACCTTTTCGGACTACATGCGCAATGCGATCCGCTTAGCGGCGCTCTCCGGTGTGCATGTGATCTATCAGTTCACGCACGATTCGGTGTTCCTCGGCGAAGATGGTCCCACGCACCAGCCGGTGGAGCATTATGCTGCGCTCCGTGCGATTCCGAAGCTCCACATGATCCGCCCCGCTGATGAGTGGGAAGTGAAGATGGCGTGGATCGCCGCCCTCAAATATAAGGGCCCCACGGCCATCGTCCTCTCCCGCCAGGCGCTGCCAGACCTTCCGCAGACCCATCTTCCCTATGATCAGGGGATGGCAAAAGGAGCCTACATCATCAAAAAAGAATCGGGAGCACCCCAGTTTACCTTCTTTGCCACCGGCTCCGAAGTGACGCTCGCGCTCGATGTCGCCGGCGCACTGGAAAAACGGGGTAAGGCTTGCCGCGTGGTCTCGATGCCTTGCTGGGAACTTTTTGAAGCCCAGAGCAAAGAGTACATCGAGAGCGTGGTCGGCGGAGATCTTGGCAAACGGGTCAGCATTGAGGCGGGCGTCGCTCTCGGCTGGCACCAGTGGATTGGCAGGGATGGGATCCCGATCAGCATCGAGACATTCGGCGAATCGGCCCCGATCGGCGATCTTGCAAATGAATTCGGATTTACGGTCGATGCGATCTTAGCCCGTATTCTGAAATGAATACACTGCTGCTGAAGGCGCTCAAAGGAGAAAACGAGGAAAGGCCGCCTGTCTGGCTCATGCGCCAGGCCGGACGTTACCTTCCCGAGTATCAAGCGCTCCGAAAAAAGCACACGCTCTGGCAGCTCTTCCACGAACCTGAGCTTGCATGCCAGGTTACGCATCAACCCCTGGATATCCTGGGTGTCGACGCGGCGATTTTATTTTCTGACATTTTGGTGATCGCAGAAGCCTTTGGACTCAAGCTTCATTTTCCCGAAGGGCGCGGGCCTCTCGTTGAGCCGTGCGTCACCTCTTTGGAAGATCTAGAATTTCGGGGTGTGGAAGAGACACTTTCGTATGTCACCAAAACAATCACCTTACTAAAACCCACGTTGAACGTCCCCTTAATCGGCTTTTGCGGTGGGCCCTTCACAGTGGCCACTTACTTGATCGGCGATATGAAAAAAACGCACGCGTGGATGGCAAGGGACCCAGAGAGTTTTCATGCGCTGCTCGCCAAAATTACGCAAGCGTCGATTGCCTATCTGCGGATGCAAGAGTGCGCCGGTGTCGATGCAGTCCAAATTTTTGATTCTTGGGCCGGTACGCTGCCGCACGGGCAATTTTTAGATTTTTCCGTTAAGTATCTTAAAGAGATGGTTGCGGCCCTCTCTGTTCCTGTAATCGTGTTTTGCCGCGGGTCTAGCCATTTGGTTAAAGATCTAGTCGAGCTGGGCCCTGCGGCCATAAGTTTTGATTGGCAACGGCCGCTGCATGAAATTCGGAAAGAGGTTCCCGCTCACATCGCCGTGCAAGGGAACCTCGACCCCGAGATCTTAAAGATGGCGCCGGAGATCGTGGAAAGAGAAACGTTTGCGCTGCTGGAGTCGATGCGCGGGGACAAAGGGTTTATCGCCAATCTTGGCCATGGGGTTTTCCCCGGAACACCGGTGGAAAATGTAAAATTATTTGTTTCCTTAATAAAATCTGCGGTAACTTGTATTAATCACTTGCAAATAGATTAATTTTCATGTTAAAACACCCCCGTTTAAAGAACTCGAAAAGGGAGGAAATAGATGAGCGCAGGTATAGGAAGTTTAGGTAACTATGAATATAAATATTTTGAAGTCAAAGCTGATTTTATAGAAGGGAAGACAGATAAGGATATTAGCGCGCTTGCAATCAAGTCCGCTAAGGAAGGGCATTTTGCCGAAGCGGGAGCACTCCTCAGAAACGTTAAGGATCAAACTCAGAAACATGCCACTATGGGGACAGTCATTGATATGATTGAAAAACTCAATGCCACCCAAGACCCGAAAGAGTCTAATCAGACCAAAGCCTACGACGGAATGCACCAATTCTTGGATAATCTAGTCGTGATTGATCCAGATGAGGGTGAGTTAAGGTATCACCTTTCAGAAGTGGCTGGACGTTAAGCTATCGTGAACCAGGGCGTATGTGCGCAGTAGGGGATCTAACTACCTATGTGAACGGTGCGCTCACCGCAATCCTGCCCCTTTAGGGCTTGTCATTACCCACTTTTTTTTCTTAAAATTTTTGGATGTCAACGCAAAGACGCGGAGACGCAAAGACGCAAAGGAGAAAGAGTTGTGAAGTACGAGAAGATTGTCGCCCTTTTGTGAACGAAGTTCACGCCTCCAAGGAAAGAAATGTTTTTTAAGAAAGCAATCATGTAACAGAAATCCAGCTCATTTTCCTGCTTTCTTAAAAAAACATTTCTTTCCCTGGAGGTATGCTCCGCAAAAAGGGCGATCCCTCTATTTTTCCCGCGTCTCCGCGGCTTTGCGGCTTTGCGTTGAACTGTTGAATTCACATCAGTCCCTAAATCTATGCCAAAACCTTTAATGTCCTATGCAAGAAAAAAAGTGGGTAATGACAAGCCCTTTAGGGGCGGGCTCAAGGGGCTGTCTTATGGCAAGAATCCTTAAACCATCGGAGAATCTCCTCCCTTTGAGGGAGTAGTTCTTCAATATTTATTATAAAAAATTATAACCGTCTAAAAACCAATTAGATAAGCACGACCAAAAAGCGATAGGTCGTATTTTGGTCGCGACTAAAATACGATGTGTCTTCTTTTAGTCGGATTTTGCGGTCCCAAAATTACCATTTCACAAGGGGAGGCAGGGAGCACAAGATCGCCTCCGGATTTCCTCCGGATGCAAAGCCAAACTGCGTGCCCCGGTCATAGAGCAGGTTAAACTCGACATAATGGGCCCGCATTTTCAGCTGCACCTCTCGCTCTTCAGGCGTGTAGGGCTGGTTGACGCGCCGCCGATAAATCGGAAGGATGGTTTGGAGAAATGTGCTGCCCACCCGCTTCCACATTTGAAGATCGCTTGCAAAATCGCCGCTGTTGAAGTGGTCAAAAAAGATGCCGCCGACACCCCGCTCTTTTTTCCAGTGGGGGATAAAAAAATAGTCCTTGGCGTTGCTCGAAAATTCCACATACCGCTCCTCTCCTAGCGCCTCTTTGGCCACCTTGTGAAAATGCTCGGTGTCTTCCGGGTAGGGAAATCCCATCGGCGTCAGATCGTACCCGCCGCCAAACCAGTGCATGTCGTTGGTTTCAATGTAGCGTAGGTTCATGTGCACCGTGGGCGCATGAGGATTTTGCATGTGGGTGATGAGGCTGATCCCTGTTGCAAAGAAGGGGCCGGTGCCATCTTTCATCGGAAAATTGTCGCCGGCAATCCCCGACCAATTCACCGCCGCCTTCTCAAAGAACTGTCCGCGCATGACCCCCATTTCGCCGCCACCGGTTCCATTATGGTAGCTCCAGGGAGTCCTCTCAAAGCAGGCATAGTTCTCATAGCCGCCAAAGGCAGTCAGGATCTCCTCGCGCAATGTTTTTAAAAAGGCGATGATTTCTTCTCGTTGTTCCATTACTATCCTTCCTATGAGTAGGCACGTTTGTATTTTAGGAGCCGGTATTTCAGGGTTGTCTCTAGCGTGGCAGCTCTCCAAAAATAACAAGTTTACACCACTCACGATTTTAGAACGAACGGCAAGAGCCGGCGGATGGATTCAGACTGAGCGGGGAGACTTTTTATTTGAGCGCGGGCCCCGCACATTCCGCGTGAAGGAGAGCTCCCGTTTCCTTGAACTTTCTAAGGAGCTGGGCCTCGAAAATTCTCTGATCGTCGCCAATACCGCAGCGAAAAAGCGTTATATCGTTAGAGGGGGGGGGCTAAAAAAAGTTCCGATGCACCTTCTCGTTCCGGCACTGCTCAAAGAATGGCGCGTGCCTCCTTTGGAAGAAGAGGAAACCATCTACGACTTTGCCGTGCGGCGGTTCAACTCTAGGATCGCTTCTCTTTTTTTTGATCCGATGACGCTGGGCATTTATGCGGGCGACATCCGCGAGCTGTCGATGAGCGCCTGCTTCCCTGCGCTCAAAAAGTGGGAACTGGAGTATGGCTCGCTCACAAAAGCGCTCCTAAAAAAGAAGACAGTGAAAACCTCGATGGTCTCTTTCAAAGAGGGCGCTCAGACGCTCGTCGATGCGCTCGCTGCGAAGCTGCCGATCCATTACAATCAAGAAGTCTTGCAACTCCGTTTCACAGACCAAGGTGTAGAAGTGATTACAGCCACCGATTCCTTTGTCGCAGACCATCTCTTTACTTCTTTACCGCCTCCCACGATGGCCGCGCTTTTTAAGCCATTAGACGCAGAAATTTCTGCTTTGTTCGGACAGATCGCGATGCGAGGGCTTTCGGTGGTGAATGTGGGCTATCGGGAACGGCAACTTCCTGTGAAAGGTTTTGGATATCTCGTGCCGACACAGGAAAAAGAAGAAATCTTGGGTGTGGTTTTCGACTCCGATATTTTTCCTGTTCAGCCCTACACGCGGTTGACGGTCATGGTGAAAGAAGGAGTGTCAGATCCCGAAAGAGCGGCGCTTGGCGCTTTAAAAAAACACCTGCACCTCACGGGAACGCCGGATGTGATTGCTGTGCATAAAGCGGCAGGCGCCATTCCTCAATACCGCCTTGGCCATCAAGCGCTGATTGCTGCATTGGAGAAAAAAATCGAGGAGCGATTTCCCCGCCTCACTCTCCTAGGTAATTATCTGCGGGGCGCGTCGGTGGAGGATTGCTTAGGCGTAGCTAAAGAGGCAATTACAAAACTCGCTCTGTAGACAAAGGTTCTGTTTTTGCTTCTGAACAAACTATCTCCACCTCTGTAGTATACTCTTCAATAATCCAACTTTTAACAATTTCGAAATGATCAGGATCCTCTTCTGAATTTTTTGATTTCGATAACGTTAGCTTGTCGCAGACAATGGCTCCATTTTTTGGCTCTACGACCAGCCTAATATTACCGATTACAACGTGTTTTGCCTCGAGCGTCAGTTTCAGAGGCGCATAGATGCGTGTAGGGGTGGTTTGCATTTCCGGTTCCCCTAAGTTAATAATGTTTTGTGCCATCATTTGAATTCTGGGTGCTGCAAGACAGGCGGGAGCCTTGTGAGTGATTGCATTACCAGCTGTGAGGGAAAGACGCATGCTCGAACCCATAAATCCATTATTGGTGAAAGCGTCGTCAACGCATCGGGCGCATAAATATTTACCATACGCTACATCTTCTTTGGAGTACTCGCCCATTAACTGAGCAATAGGGTTTACATGCGATGTTGTCATAAAAATCTCATTATTAAATTGTTCTGGCTTATTTTAATAAGACGGATATTTAAAATCAATTTGTAAATAATTATTGCGCAGGCGAGTCAATTATTATTTTGAACCGGCAAAATGTTCGGTTGTCGTGAGAGTTTCGATGAGTTCGCGGAGATGGTCCGGTGTGTGCAAGATACCCAACGCAAACACCAGGGTCGGCCCATAGCGGAGCGCGAGGATATTTGCGGAAAAAAGTCTTTGCCTTAAGTCTTCGGCTTCTTCTTCAGCTTTGAAATGGATAGAGATGCGGTGGGAACCTGTAGAGCCTGTCAAAAATCCGATCTCTTGCAGCTGGTGGCGCAGGTAGTGAGAGCGCTGTTCTAAGCGCCTCCGCTCGCCTTCCATCTGCGGTACGAGTTCGAGTGCGGCATCGATAGCGCCGAGGGTTGCCGGCGGCGGCGTCAAAGGAGCCCACGTGGAACTCTGCGTGAGGGATTTTTTTATCGCCTCGCTGCAGGCGAGATAACCCCCGCTCGATCCGCAGCCGCCTGCAAATGTTCCTAAGATGAGATCGACCCCAGGGTGATGAGCGGCGAGGCCCATCCCTTGCACGCCGAGCATTCCGAGTGCATAGGAGTCGTCCACGCAGAGCATCGTATGGGGATGTTTAGAAATGTCCAGAGAATTGAAAACGCCTGTTTTGGAGAGCGATTCGACAAACAGATGGGAGGGGCACGATGCCGTGAGCAGATGAAGGGCATCGGCCTTCGTCGCAAACAATAGGCAGGTTTGTGTTCCTAAAAGGCGGGCGAGTTTTTCTTCGAGCTGCCGCTGGCAGTCTGAGTAGCCCTCAGGGTATGAGGCGGACAATTCTCCGACGCCATACTGAAGAATGTACTTCATCGCATTTTTTTTCAGTTCGGAGTTGTGTCCCAGGCACAGGGCATCGCTCGAACAAAAGTTGAGCATTTTTTGATCATTATAAAGAATGTAAGGCTCTTCTAAGGGGATGATATGGGGCTGCATCGATTTCTCCATTTCTAGAGATATCTCACATAAAAAGAATTTTAGCGCAAGCCTAATGAAGGATGTGTGGTGTTTGCCAAAAGATCGCCAAACACATAGCCCTCTTTTTTGAGAGCGTGGGTATGGGGATCATTTTTTTCTAAGGTGTAGATGAGTTTTTGCGAACCGTAGGCGATGAGGAGGTGGCGCTGATGCGGGGTTTCAAAGAGAGTGTCCCACGGAAAGAGTGTGGAGCCTTTGAAGAAGAGGACGCTCCCTTTTTTTTGCGGAAAGGGGACGGGCGATTCTGTGTCGCAGAGCTTAATGAGAAAGCCGCACACGATCGATTGGAAGCAACTGACGCCCTGCAAACTGTACGAGTGGTTGAAGATCGCTGCCCCTTGCGCTCCGGTGCGGATATATTCATCGTAGGCCAGGCGCAGGCGCGGGGCATGGAGGGTAGAAAAGGCGAGGTCGACAAAGCGCTGGTGCATGACGATCTTTTTGATGAGCGCATCTTCTCTCCATAAATTGCGTCCCGCAAGAAAGAGATTTTTTGCCGTTTGATAGTCCAGCTTCGCGGGTGTGCAGACCATTCTTTTCGCCAGAAGCTCTTCGGTTTTCATTGCGAGATCGTCGATCTCTTTTGGAGAGAGCAGTTCTTCGAATTCGATCATCCCTTGCTTGGAGAAATAGTCTTGGTGTTCGGAAGAGGTGGTATAGCGCATTAGATTTCCTTAATTCGCCGCAAAGCTTCTTGGGCGTTCTCGGCAGTGGTGAATGTTGAGAGGCGCACATAGCCTTCTCCGTGCGGGCCAAACCCTTTGCCGGGAATGGAGATGAGGTTGCAGCGCGTGAGCAGCAGATCGAAAAATTCCCAAGAGGTGAATCCTTGGGGCGTCTTCCACCAAATGTAGGGCGCGTCGACGCCGCCGGCGCTTGTGTAGCCTAGCTCTTGCAGCCCGGAGCGTAACGTATGCGCCTGTGCCAAATACGAGGCGACCTGAGCTCGTGTTTCTTTTCTTCCCTGAGGAGAGAAGACCGCTTCGGCTCCCCTCTGGATGGGGTAGGCGACCCCGTTGAATTTTGTCGACTGGCGGCGGCCCCACAGAGCGTGGAGGGGGCCTTTGGGGAGGACCGTGTAGGCGCAGCGGAGGCCGGTAAACCCCGCCGACTTAGAAAAGCTGCGGAACTCGATCGCCACCTCTTTGGCACCGTCAATTTCAAAAATTGTTTTGGGAACGTCAGGAGAGCTGATGAACGCTTCATAGGCGTTATCGTAAAGAAGGACAGCCCCTGTTTTTTTCGCCCAGTCGACCCACATTCTCATATCGTCCCGGGTCATCGCCACGCCCGTCGGGTTGTTCGGGGAGCAGAGATAGACAAGATCGCAGTGCTGATCGGGCAGCTGGGGAATAAACCGATTTTCCTGTGTGCAGGGCAAAGAGAGGATTTTATCGCCCCGCCCCGCCATGATGTTGGTGTCCAGATAGACCGGGTAAGTGGGGTCGGTGATGCCGACGGTGCAGTGGACAGAAAAAAGTTCTTGAATGTTTGCCGCATCGCTGTTGGCGCCATCGGAGACAAAAATTTCTTCAGGGCCGATGCCCACGTGGGCAAGCTCGTGTGCGGCAATCGCCTCGCGTAGGAACAGATACCCCTCGGCCGGGGCGTAGCCTTTGGTGGTTTGGCCCATTTCTTCCACGGCTTTGCAGACGGCCGACACGATGGAAGGGGCGAGGGGCAGAGCCACATCGCCGATGCCTAAGTTGATCACCGCCCGGGCGAGGTTTTTGGCCTTCAGCTCGTCCAATTTCCGCTCAATAATGGGGAAGATATATTCGCGCTTAAGTTCCTGATAATGGGGATTTGTTTTCATTGGGTAAAAGGTACATGTTTACTATTAAATAAACAAGCTTTATCCTAAGGGCTATGAGCCATTTAGAATCGCTGATCAAACAAATTCCTACCATCGAGGAGTGCCTCGGCTATACATTTAGTGATAAAAATCTTCTTGCATTGGCCTTTGTACACCGCTCTTTTTTCAATGAGCACCGGGATTCAGTGAAGGAGCACAATGAGCGCATTGAATTTTTAGGCGACTCTGTTTTGGGGCTCATCGTGTCAGACTATCTCTACAACCAACTCCCAAATCACCCCGAGGGGCAGCTCTCCTTGCTCCGCTCCAAAATCGTCGAGGCGCCTGCGTGCATGCTGTATGTTCTCAAGCTCGGCATCGCTTCCCATATGCTTTTAGGGAAGGGCGAACGGATGAACGAGGGGCGAGGAAGAGAGACGATCTTGGCCGATCTTTTTGAAGCGCTAGTGGGCGCCGTCTATGTCGATGGTGGGATGGAAGAAGCGCGCCGTTTCTTTTTGGGTAACTTTTCCAATGATATCGACCAAATGATCGCGCAGCCGACACGGAATTGGAAGGCGGAGCTGCAAGACTATTCTCAAAAGAAGCATCAAAAGCCCCCGATTTATAAAGTGATCAAGGAAGAGGGGCCCGATCACGGCAAAGAATTTCATATTGTTGTCCTCATCGATGAAGAGGAGATGGGAGAAGGGAAAGGACCGTCCAAAAAACTTGCTGAGCAAGCGGCAGCCGAAGATGCATTGAGGAAAATCCATGGTTAAACAAAAGAGCGTCTGGTGCTGCAAAGAATGCGGCCAAAAACATGTCAAGTGGGCCGGCAGCTGTTCTGCTTGCAAACAGTGGAACACGCTTGAGGAAGAGGTCGAAGTTCAAGACAAACAACGCCGGTTTGAGTCGATGGTGCGCGAAATGGCCCAGCCGATGCGTGTGAAAGAAGTCAACCCTGCAGAATTTCCCCGGATCTCGACAAAGATCCAAGAGTTTGACCGCCTTCTCGGAGGCGGACTTGTCGCCGGATCGCTCACGCTGATCGGCGGGGACCCCGGGATCGGCAAATCGACCATGATGCTCCAAATTTCTCATGCGCTCGCCGAACAGGGGCTGATCGTTCTCTATGTCTGCGGCGAAGAATCGGTCGAACAAACCTCGCTCCGCGCCCGCAGGCTGAAAGCGACGAGCGATCATCTCTTTTTGCTCAGCGAAACGCTTTTTTCCAATATCAAGATCCACATCGACCGCCTCAAACCCGATATTTTGATCGTCGATTCGGTGCAGATTGTCTACAAAGGAGATCTCCCCTCTGCGCCCGGATCGGTCACTCAAGTGCGCGAGATTGCCACCGAATGCATGTATATTTCTAAAGGCCTCGGGATTTCCACATTCCTCATCGGCCATGTGACGAAATCAGGAGAAATCGCAGGACCTCGCGTCTTAGAGCACATCGTCGACACGGTGCTAGATTTTGAAGGAGACAGGCAGCACGGCTACCGGATCATGCGCGCCGTGAAAAATCGTTTCGGCCCCACCGACGATGTCGCCCTATTCCAGATGGGCGCAGAGGGTCTTACCGAGGTCACCAACCCTTCAGAGATTTTTCTGGAAGAGCGCGTGAAAGAGGTCTCCGGGTCTGTCGTGATCCCGACGATCGAGGGAACGCGCGCGATCTTGATTGAAGTGCAGGCGCTCGTCGCCGCCTCGGCCTTTCCCACCTCTTCACGCAGATCGACGGGCCTCGATCCCAATCGGCTGGGACTGCTCCTTGCTGTCTTGGAAAAGCGGATGGGTTATCAGCTGCACCATTGCGATGTGTTCGTTTCTGTGGCGGGGGGCATGAAGATTGTCGAGCCGGCGATCGATCTCGGGATCCTCATGGCGATTGCTTCTTCATTTTGCAACAAGCCGATCCATCATGAAACAGTCGTTTTGGGTGAAGTGGGACTGGGCGGAGAAGTGCGCAGCGTGCCAAGAGTGGAGAGCCGGATCAAAGAGGCCATCCACATGGGCTTCCGGCAGTGCATTCTGCCCAAGCGGAACCTCAAAGGGCTACCCAAAGCGCTGACGGAAAAGATCGCGTTGACCGGGATTGATCTCGTCGAAGATGCGATCCATGCGCTGATCCGGTAACAGTCCTTGTAAGAATTTCTCAACGCAAAGACGCCAACATACTTTTACGCATAAGTTTTCCTTGTTACGTTTTCAGGTTGAAGGAGTATGGCAATTGAAGAACTCCTTCCCTTCCCAATTCTGGAGTGCGGTTTACGCACTCCAAAATTAGGAACCCTCCTGAAGGAAGGAGATTCTCCGACGGTCAAGGCGGCGGGGCGCTTTACAGCGCCTTCCGCCCCTGAATTTATAGCCCGCCTTGACCCGGCCCTAAAGGGCCAGGATTGCGGCGAGCGCGCCGTTCAACGCAAAGGCGCAAAGGCGCGGAGACGCAAAGAAGAGAGACATCCGATCTATCAGTCTTCATTGCGTCTTTGCGCCTTTGCGTTTAACTGTCCTAATCACTCTAAGTCGTTAGTCATATAACGCTGCAAGAAAAACTTATGCGTAAAAGTATGTTGGCATCTAGGCGTTGCTATTTTATGAATTTCAGTTTGCGCTGGTTAAAGGGTCATAATCAGCGCGAAATGACTTTTTTTCTCAGTTTGCGCTGGTTAAAGGGCTATATTCAGCGCGAAAATGCTTTTTTTCTCAGTTTGCGCTGAGTATAGGGTTATATTCAGCGCAAAGTGGATTTTACGAGCTGTTTTGAAGAGAGTTTTTCGGATTTTCACCACCGAGAGCACCGAGAAAGAGAGAGAGACAAGCTCCCCTCGCTAAGGTGTTGTCATGATATCCAACTTTTGGCTATGATTGGGGCTGCGCTGAGACTGCGTCATCCACGTAGGCTTAGTCGCGCCGAGAGGCGCGACTGACTCAGCGTCTTTTTTAACAAATAACATCTATATGGTTTGTGGTCTTGCAAAGTGGAACACCATCGAAAGTGCTTGCAAGATGCCCAATCTCTTCTATTGCAGGCGCAGCTAACGCTTCTTTAGACGGTTGCGGGGATGATCCCTTCCCAATCGCGGACGTAATCGAGGATGACTTGCGAGGAGGCGCCGGAGCGGAAGAGTTTCTGTGCCTTGGGCTGGCTGCTGAGGTGCGCGAGCTTGGCAAGCAGGTGGAGGTGCCGCTTGTCGGAGGTCGCGAAGAGAAAAAAGAGGGTGTGGACGGGCTCGCCGTCGAGAGCGCCGTAGGCGATCGGTTTTTCTGGGAACGCGATGACGACGACGTCATAGGGGCTCTGCAGAAGAAAGTCGCGGGTGTGGGGGACGGCGACACCCTGATTGAGGGCGGTCGGCATCAGATTTTCGCGGTCGAGGAGCAGCTCGGAGATCACATCGGCATCGAGGTTTAAACGGCCGGCGATCTGCTTCATGCTGGTGCGGATCACCTCTTCCTTGGTAGAGCCGGGAACGGAATAGAGGATACCCCCTTTATTGATTGCGCGGTAGAGGCCGAATTGCTGCTGCCCTTGCTTAGGTTCTTCATCGAACCGTTCTCCGACGGGATAGAGGAGGGTTTCGGGCTTGAGTTTGCAATCGAGCATCCACTTCTCAATTTCGATGCGGCTAAAGCGGTATTGATGGTTGATGCGATAGGCCGGGATCTTCCCATCGTTCAACCATCTGCGGATCGTTACCTCAGAGACTCTTAATAATTCTGCAACATCTTTAATCTTTAAGTCCATAATCCTACCTTATAACGAGATAAACCCAACCAATACACACGTAGGGCGCAGACTCATTCTTGCGATTAGCGCATTTTATTGCTACTGTTATTTTATTTAACAGCCTTCGAAGAGGGAGATGACTTGGGACTCCGAGGTGGCGGCGAGAAGTTTTTTGCGCCGCTCTTCGTCTTTGATGGCGACGGTGAGGCGGGAGAGGATTTTAAGATACTCGGTTTGGCGGTTGTCGGGGCCGCCGATCATGAAGACGAGGTGGACGGGAGCGCCATCGATGGCGTTCCACTCGATCCCTTGCCGTTTTTGGATCGCAATCGCAATGAAGAAATCGTCATACCCTTCTTGTTTGGCGTGGGGGACGGCAACGCCGATGCCGATGCCGGTGGAGACGATCTTCTCCCGTTCTAAAATGGCTTCATGGAAGAGGGCTTTGTCGCGGAGCTTGCCGGCTTTGTCAAGGGCATCGATGAGAAGCTCCAGCACGTCATCGCGCTTGTCCGCCTGCACAAACAGGACGAGCCGGGGATCTAAATAGGTTAGAATGGCCATTGCTTCTTCTCGTTTAAAGCATTTTCTTAGGTCGTCGAAGGCGGCGGCGAGCCGGCCTTTAAGTCGTTCCTGTATGGCCAAAACCGCCCTCTCCGCGTGAAGTTGTCGCTAGGCACTCTTCCCTGATATAGATCGCTTGGACTACAGGGGACAATATGAATTGGGCGATGCGCATGCCCGGTGTGACGATGAAGGGGTGTTTGCCATGATTGATCAGAATGACGCCGATCTCTCCGCGGTAGTCGGCATCGATAGTCCCTGGAGTGTTGAGCACGGTGATTTGGTGCTTGAGGGCAAGGCCGCTGCGCGGGCGCACCTGAATTTCATATCCTGAGGGGATCGCCAGGCGGATGCCCGTGGGGATGAGCTTGGAAGCGCCTGGCTCGATGATCACATCCTGCATTAGGTGGGCGCGGATGTCGGCGCCGGCGGCGTCATCCGACGCGTGGGAGGGCAGCTCGACATCGTCTTCGGCTAGAACGGGAATTTCAATCTTTTGCATAGGTTCCAATTTCTTCTACGATGGACAGTGTCATCAGTTCTTGCAAACGCTGGGGCATTTTACCGAGGGATTGCCCATACAGGATCTTGAGCTCTGAAGGGGCGTGGTAAATGCGGTCGTTGCCGGTCAAATTTTCCAAAATATTAAACAACTTAGCTTTTAGTTCATGCCGATTTACAATGCAATCAATCATTCCTTTTTCCAAAAGAAATTCTGACTTTTGGGCGCCGGGAGGAAGCTTTTGGCCAATGGTCTGCTCGACGACGCGGGGTCCAGCAAAGGCGATGAGGGCATCGGGCTCTGCGATGATGACATCGCCAAGAGAGGCAAACGATGCGGTCACGCCGCCGGTTGTCGGGTTAGTCATAATTGAAATGTAAGGGAGTTTCTTTTCGTGAAGTTTAGCAAGGGCTGCGGAGGTCTTGGCCATTTGCATCAGCGAGAGAACAGACTCTTGCATCCTTGCGCCGCCGGAGGCCGACACGAGAACGACGGGAAGGTTATTTTCGAGGCCGTATTCAATGATACAAGTGAGCCTTTCTCCGACGACCGAACCCATCGAGCCGGCCATAAAACTAAAATCGAGGACACCAAGAGCAATAGGCATTCCATTCACCGTGCAGCTGCCGACGATCGCGCCCTCGTCGCGCTCCGATTTCTTTTGCGCGCCCGCGATCCGTTTGCTGTAGGCTTCCGTGTCGACGAAGTGCAAGGGATCTGTCGGTTGAAACTGCCGGAACATCTCTTTAAAGCTGCCCTCGTCGGCGAGCAGCTGGACCCGCTGCACTCCCAAGAGGCGGTAATGGTAATCGCATCTTGGGCAGCAGTGCTGATTTTTTTCTAATTCGTTGGCATGGATCAGCTCGTGGCACTGCGTGCATTTCACCCAACCACTGTATCCGTCTTTTTTTGTGGTTTTGACTTTGATGATTGGTCTACGTTTGGAAAACAAACCCATAGTAAATCCTTTGTCTCGCAATTACTTTAATTAACGTAATATAACAAATCGACTACTTTTTAGCTCGCAAATAACGTTCTTCGACGTTCTTCCAATTGACGATCTTCCAAATATTTTTTACGTACTCGGCCCGCACATTCTTATACTGCAGGTAGTAGGCGTGCTCCCAGACATCGATCCCAAGCAATGGCACCAGCCCCTGTGTGCTGAGCGGGTCTTGGTTTGCGCACGTCGTCACCTTGAAACAATCTGCCTCGGGATGATACCCGAACCAGGCCCATCCGGACCCCTGTATCCCTACCGCTGCTGCGCTCATCTTATCAATAAAATGCTGAATTGTACTATATTTTTTTTGAATGGCGTGGGCCAGCTCCCCTTTAGGATGTTCTCCGCCTCCCATGCCGATGGGGGCCAAGTTAGTCCAGAAAATACTATGATTGACGTGTCCGCCGCCGTTGAATTTGATGGCCTGGCTGAGGGCGATCATCTCCGCGACATCTCCCTTAGCTTCCGCTGCGTGATATTTTTCTACCGCCGCATTGAGATTATCGACGTAGCCCTTATGGTGTTTCGTATAATGAAGTTCCATGATTGCGGCAGAAATGACTGGCTCTAGGGCGTTGAAATCGTAAGGCAATTCGGGCAGGTGGTATGTCATAAATTCTCCTTTTTAAGGAAAACTATATACCATTAGCAGGCGCTTGTAAAGCTGCTTCAGACGTAAACGTTGAGTAACTGTCCAAACACCGTCGTATTTGAGCTGGTGCCTGAACTAAAATCGCATACCCAGACTCTTTGCAAGCAATCTACGAATGTTTCAAGGAATTGCCCGCTAGCCGGGATGGCAAGCAAAGCGAAGATTGGCATTGCAAAAATGTTGATAGCGGCCGCGCAAGCGAACAGTTGTGCGCAGGCGCCTGCTAGATTCCACCTGCAGTAATGGACGTAGCGTCTTGAAGCTGCATCGACCGCTGCTAGATTGTTAGGGAGAGAAGGTTCAATGAGAGCGGGCTTTTGTTGCATGAGTAAAGAAAGCACGGGGACAAAAGCTGTATATGCCAGAGGATTGTTCCATGAATAATCGATACCGTTTAAGTTTTGTCCGGTAATTGATGTGGTCATTGGTATGTCTCCATTTGTTAATTAAATTGTGGGTATTATAAACACGGTGGAAATAAAGTGCAAAAAGAAAAAGGTTTTGTTTGTTCTATAGGATAGAGTCAAGAAATTCTTTAGAGATAACCCCTTGAGTCACAATTTCCTTGTCTTTAGGAATTTTTCCATAGACCTCTAGAAATCCTTTGATAGTCGATGGGCTTGTAAACACGATCACATCGATTTCATCGAGGGAAGGTGGCTCCCCGGGCCGGTTCGAAACCGTATCATAAAGATCAAACAAGCAGTGGGAAATCTGCTTCTCGATTAAATAATTTTCTAGGGCTGGCCGTGATTGCGAGGAGCGTGGAAGAAACAACTGCGCGCCGCTCAAATCTAACTTTTGGAGCAAAGCGATGATCCCTTCTTGCGTTTCTTCTTGGGGGGTGAGCGCCCCGGGAAGATAGGAGGCTGTGACAGAACCAACGGCAATGAGTTGTTTCCCTTCGGTCGTTCCCCCCAGATCAAAAAAACACTGCACCCCATTTTTGCTGGTGAAGATCAGATGGGTAAAGGGGGTTAGATCGGGCAGAGGGCCTGGGTGTGGCAGAATTTTGATGACGGGGTAGTGAATAATTTTTCCAGCCCAGCGAAAGTGGGAGGGATCGGAGCCTAGATAGAGGATCGTTTTTCGTATATCGAGAGGAGAAAAAAGGCGTTGCATCTCCATATCATCCGCGCAAGCAACGATGGCCAGCTGTCCTTGAAGGGGAGCGGCTTTTCCGGGAAGTGGGATGCGGCAGCGATGAGTCAGTCCTAAACGGATCAAGGCTGCCTCTGCGACGACTACCGCGTCGAAGAGACCGGCGTCTAGCTGTTCCAATCTTTTTTCAATCGTTCCCCGAATGTCGACGCAGCGCGCCTGCGGGTAAAGGGCGCGGAGGTTATTTTCCCGCCGCTCGCACGAGGTGCCTACGGTGCCATTGGCAGGGAAGGTTTCGCCCTCGCGAACGAGGAGGGAATCTTGGGGGTCCACGCCTCGAGTGAGCGCAATCAGGGAGAGTCCTCGGGGAAGAGGGTCCGGTAAATCCTTTGCCGAATGAATGGCGATCCGGCACGTTCCGTTCAGCACAAGGGCGTCCACTTCCTTGGTGAAAAAATCAGTTTTCCCAAAAGTGCGCAGGGAGGTGGTCTGGTCTTTATCGCCTGCGGTCTCGACCCAGTGGGGATCGAAGTTTACAGAGGGGTGAAATTGTTGGAGTTCGCGCAAGACCTCATCCGCTTGAGCGCGGGAGAGCGGTGAGCCGCGAGCGCTTATGGAGATTTGTGTCTCAAGGCTCATGCAGGAGCTTCACAATCTGAGGAGTCATCATCGCTGCTGCACTGGTAGTGGTTTCTTGGATCCTTAAGATCCTTATAATAATTTGGTTGAACCACATAGCGCTTAGACGAAAGTTTTTCCAATTGGTCGGTCAGCGCCTTGACGGTAATCTCTTGACCATTTTTTGTGGCAGCAGCCTTTTCTCTTGCATCAGCCAATTCTTCATCTGTCACTTTTTCAAAGACAAATTCCCTCATTCCCTCTTCAGTGACGCTCGCCTTCTGATGGTATTTGGTTTGCACATGTTGGTACTCAGGATACCTGGCATGATCGAATCGTCTTTTCTTGACAAGTTTATATCCCGAAAGGGAAGCCGCTCTTGCAATATTGTAGACAGCTCCTTGGTAAAATCCTTCCTTTGTTGCAGGCTGAGCGAGTGCGAGGTGTACCCTGTCTTTGGGGTGTTGCATGCTGCGGCAAGCCTTGAAGAATTCCTCAAGGATCTTAGGAAGGGTTTGTACCTTGTAGCTACTCCCATCGTGAGGACCATTCCAATGAATTCTAGCAAATGTTTTTCCTCGAAACGCTTCCATTTCGTGGATTTTTGTCCCGTCAACGCCCAATTTTACCTCAACCCCCAATTTTCGAAGCGTTTCGATCTTTTGGACTGTGAGCTCACAATCTGTGCACAAGGTTTCTTGCTGGGTAGCATCTGAAGGAGAAATGTTGACGCTTCCCATCATTTCGTCCACCGCGCATTGGTTACAATAGATTTTCGGGGTTAGTTCGGTGGCAACGATGGAATGTCCTAGGGAATTTGCAGAGAGATGACCCGCTTTTGTGTCGTGTTTGCGGATTAATGCAAGCGCAAAAGAAAAATTTCCCTCTCCGATCAGGAGCCTTGTTTTGTGTTTTCCGGAACAATGAAAGGGGGGAGGGGCCGGTGGAG
>JABDEH010000011.1 GCA_013287215.1 Chlamydiota bacterium | reverse complement strand
TTGCATAGACTTTTTTGAACGGCGCGAAAAAAAGACTTTCTGCACTCTTAATTTCTTTACGTGCCCTTGCCCGATTTTCTTAAATCCGATTAGAAATTGGCGAGATCTCGGAGTGCCTTTTCAAGATCTGCTTTTTGGGGCAGCACAGCATCTTCGAGGATCTTGCAGTAGGGGACCATGCAATTTTTGCCGGTGACGCGCTGGATCGGCGCATCGAGGTAGTTGAAGCCGAGGGTCGCAATACGGGCGGCGATTTCGGCGCCGAAGCCGCAGTTGGCAACTGCCTCATGCGCGATGAGGAGCTTGCCGGTCTTGCGCACGGAAGCGAGGATGGTCTCAATGTCGAGGGGAACAATGGTGCGCAGATCGATGAGCTCTACGGAAATCCCCTCTTGGTGAAGCCGTTCGACGACTTCGGAACCCATGACGGTCATCATGCCCCAGGTGACAAAGGTGACGTCATCGCCGGCGCGGACGATGTTGGCCTGTCCAAACGGGAGGAGCGCATCTTCGGTCGGTTCGGGCCGCGCGCAGAAAACGCGCTGGCGGTAGAGTCCCTTGTGCTCGAGGAAAATCACCGGGTTGGGGTCGCGGATGGCGGTTTTGAGGAGGCGTTTGGCATCGGCGGCATTGCTCGGGATCACGACCTTTAGGCCAGGGCAATGGGCAAGGTAGGCTTCGATACTTTGGGAGTGGTAGGGGCCGCCCTGAATGTAGCCGCCGTAGGGCATCCGGATCACGACGGGACAGCTCCACTCTCCATTCGAGCGGTAGTGGATGCTTGCGAGCTCGTTGAACAGCTGGTTGATCCCGGTCCAAAAATAGTCGGCAAACTGAATTTCTGCGACGGGCTTGAAGTTGCCGGTTGTGGACATGCCGAGGGCAAGGCCGATAATGGCCGATTCGGCAAGAGGAGTATTGAAGCAGCGGCCTAAGCCATACTTTGCCGTGAGGTTGCGGGTGATGCCGAATACGCCGCCTTTTCCGTAGGCGACGTCTTGTCCGAAGACGACGACTTGCGGGTCGCGCGCCATCTCTTCGTCGAGGGCGTGGTTAATGGCATCCATGATGACTACCCCCTCTTCAGACATCACGGCGTCGGAAGCTGTGGGCGCTGCATACTCTTTAAAGACGTGATCGGTGACGGTGGCGGGGTCAGGGAAAGGGACCTGGTCGGCTCGTAAGGCGGACCGCTCCACATCGGCAAAGAGGCGCTGCTTCATCTCTTGGAGTTCTTCGGGGGTGATCTCTCCGGCCTCCAGGAGCCACGCTTCAAAACGGGGCAGCGGGTCGCGGCTTCGTTCTTCTTCGATGATGGCCGTATCTTTGTATTTTGCCGGGTCGTCGCTGCTGCTGTGGGCGCCGATGCGGGGCACCTTGGCGACGACAAGGCTGGGGCCGAGGCCCCGGCGCGCTTTTTCGACAGCGGCGGCGAGCGCGACGGAGCTCTCTTCATAATCGCAGCCGTCGATATCAAAGACGGAAAGGCCTTCGTAGCCTCTCGCCATGTGAACGATCGATCCCCCGGCCGTCTGGTCACGCACAGGAACGGAAATAGCCCATCCGTTGTCTTGGATGACAAAGACGATGCCGAGCTTGTGGACGCAGGATAAATTGAGGGCTTCGTGAAAGTCTCCTTGCGAGGTGGCTCCATCGCCGGCAGAAACGTAAACTACCTCATCTTTGCCGCTAAGCTGGACCGCTTTGGCGACGCCGACCGCTTGAAGGAACTGGGAACCGACGCAACTCGACTGGCAAGGCAGGCGCAGGCCTTGATGGGAGTAGTGCTCGGGCATCATGCGCCCGCCGGAATGGTGGGGAACTGCGCGCGCCAAAAAGGCGCCGAGAAGATCGGTGAGCGAGCAGCCGATGCCGATGGCAAAGGCGCGGTCGCGATAATAGGGAAGCCCCCAATCTTTTCCCGGGATGAGGGCGAGGGCGCTGACAGATCCGATGAGTTCATGGCCATTGACAGAAAGATGGAAGGTCCCGCCTTTATTCTGCCGCACCAGCTTGGACATCTTGTCGTCCATTATCCGGGTGAGCAGCATCGCCTCCAGCGTTTGAATGCATTTTTTCTGTTTCAGGGCCGTGTCTACGCTCATTTTTTCTTGAAGGGTTTCTTCTGGATCTGCGTGACCTTCTTCACGACAGGGGCCTTTTTCTCAGAGGGAAGTTCTTCTTTGGCTTTTTCACGCTTCTTAGGCAGGAATCCTTTCACCACATCCATGATGCGGCGCCCTTTGCCCGGAGCCTCTTCGATCCTTTCCTCTTCGGTCATCTCTTTGCTGACCGCCTTGATCAATTTTTGTTCCTTCTCCGACGTCACATCTTGGATCGTCGTCAGGCGGCTCGAGAGGTGGCGGAGCGATTCCAAACGCTGCGAGAGGGCTTCGAGTTTTGCATCGACTTTAATACGCGAACTGCCGCGCAAGCTTGCCAAAAGATCGGCCTCGGTATCGTATCTTGCAGAGAAGGTGACAGCCGCCGGACTGTTGACCTCGGGGAGGTAGAGGAACAGGCGCACCGGAGCCGGCACGGTTGTATACATGTCCATCGTGAGTTGCGGCTCAATTTCCACCTTGGCGACTTGCTTGGGAGGCCTTCCCCGTTTTGGCCTTGGATTCAATGCTTCGTTTGAATAGTAGGTCTTCGCTTTAGTGACCAGAGCTTCCCGCGCCTGCGCGACATCTTTGGAAACTTTAGTATCAAAAATATGGCGTTTGAGCTTTTCTACAAGCTGCTTCGGGAGATCTAGGTCCTCTTCGAATACAAAGAGGATCTCCTGCTGGCGGAGCCACTCGATGATCCGGATGCGGGAGCGCTCATGGTAGTACTGCTGCCATTTTTCAAGCTCGGTGAGGTGGTCGTAGATGAACTCAAGAAAATTTTCCCGCGCCTCTTTAGACTGGATGACATCGAGCAGTTTTTCCTTGGTATCGATATCATAAACTTTTTCGTTGACGAACCCTTCCATGAACTTTTTTGTCTCATAAAACGTCATCTTCGGAATTAGACAATAACGATCCTTGTTCTTTGCGATCTCTTCCTCGAGATCGTCGAGCTCCTTCTGATTTTTGTCGAGGTCGGCAAAGAAGATAAATCCCTCCACCTTGTCGAGATAAAAATCCCGTTCGTCGTCCGATTTGGCGAAGGCATCCATCATGCGGTGGTAGCGCAAAATAAGCGGATTCTGAGCTTTTGGGTAGGCAGCTAAAGTCATAATTTTCCTTTTAGATTGACCCCTATGTTACCACACTCAAAATCTGGTTTCAAGGCTTTATATGGAGAATCGGGTAAAATGATATATGAAATTTTTTGCTTGCTATTCAGATACTTGAAGAAGAAACAAAATCGGGCACGGGCACGCATACGGGCACGTAAGAAAGAATTTCTATCCTCTTAATTTCTTTCGTGCCCGTGCCCTTGCCCGATCTTATTCTTTCTTAGAGAGGAACTTGATATGTTCTATTTAATCGAGTTGAGGACACCAATCGCCTCATCAAAGCACTTCTCGTCTTCTCTCTCTTTGTAGTGCGTATCCTTCATCAACTCCAAGCTCTTGGCGGCTCTGGATATCAACGCAAGCCATGCCTCACGGTCAGCGGCACCCCCCTGAGTCGAAAGCTCTTGCCGGACCGCAACAACGATGTCTTTAGCGATTTCCACTAAATCTTCATGTTTTTGGCGAGAACTCCAAATGAGACGCCCAACCGAAGATTCAAGCGCGCGTGATATAGAGCCGCTTGAAACGATGTAAATCTCAGCTTTTGCCTTGCTATAGGAAAGCTTGTACAACTGGACGTTTGCCCCATTGATCGTGGCTATTTTTTGGAGCAACTTCTGGACCGTTTCCGCTTTCATGCTAGCGCGTGCTTTCACAGAATTTTCACTGCCGGCAGGAAACGGAACGGCTTTGTTTGAACCGATACTACTTGTCATTTTAAAACCTCTTATTATTTATTAATATTTCCGTGCTCTGCAGCTTTAACGTAGGCTACATCATCCAAGTGCTCTGCGGTCAATTTTAAGATCTCGTAGGGCTTACTAAAATGCTCTTTACGTTCTTTACCTTCGTAGTGAGTATCATAGAGTAAAAGCACCCCTGCAGCCGCTTTGGCTACAAGCACAGCCAGCGCAGAAAGATCTGATGCGCTCATCGGCAGCCAATCGATCGATTGACAAACGCGTTCTACTGCCTTCAGTAAATTTTTGTGGTCCTGATTATAGCTGCCTAAGTAACCGGCTCCCAAAGCTCCAAGACTACGAGCCACGCGCCCGCTTGAACCCGTGTAAATCCGGGTGCCGTCGTTGCTATAAGACGGCTTGAGGCCCCCGACATTGTTTTTGTCGACCCTTGCCAATGCATGGATCGACTCCAATGCCTGCTCTTTTGTCATCGCAACAGGCATACTGCTCGTCATTTAAAATCTCCGATGCTAGGGGTTACTATTTCACGCCCAAAGAGGCGAGAACTTGACCTGCGGCAGCTTTTGCGGCATCCATCTGGGCCTGACCCAATTGAATTTCCTCTGCTCTCGTTTTAAGGATTGTTGCAGCAGTGCCTAGACTCCTGATCGCATAGTCCAAATATTCATTTTCTTCTCTGGTTTTGTAATGCACACCGCGCATGAGGCGCAGCCCATTCACCGCATTAGACACACGGATGGCCTGCTCAAAGAGCTGCTCTGCATCTTTATTGGCAGCTACATCACTGATGAGGGCTGTAACAATACGATCAGCAATTGGTGATAAATTTGCATGCGTTTGATTCCAGTATACGACTCGGCTCGCCAGAGCTCCAAACAAACGGGCTGCCACTCGGCTTGAACCGACATAGATCTGGTCTCCAGCATTGCTATAGGACGGCTTCTGATACAGCACAGTAGCTTCATTGACCTGCGTCAATGCATCAATCGACTCAAACGCCTTCTCTTTTGTAATAGTGATAATACTCATTTTATATTCTCCTTTATTAAAGTTATTAACTGTAGAATTATAATAACATTAAATTGATATATAATTCAATTAAAACAACGCATTAAAGATTTATTTATTATAATTTTGCTTATTATTTTCGATTAAAATAATTATTATAAAGCAACTAAATAATTTATTTGATTGGATTGCATTTTAACCTGAGGCGGTCTATGCTTGACCTAGTGTAAAACTAAATTCGAAAGGAAACCTCGTATGCTCGATATGAAGTGGTTGCGCAAAGACCCAAAAGCCGTAGAAGCCAAACTGAAGACAAAAGACCCCTCCATTGATCTCTCCTCCATTCTCGAACTGGATGAAAAAATGAGAGAAATTCTTGTGAAGGTAGAAAGTCTAAAAGCCTACCGCAACCAGCTCTCGAAACAGATCGGTGAGAAGAAGCGGCTGAAAGAAGACGCCACGATCTTCATGGAAGAGGTGAGCGGAGTGGGCGATCAGATCACCGGGCTCGACCATGAGCTGGCCGCATTGGAAAAAGAGCTCTCCTTCAAAGTGGCCTCTTTGCCAAATATCCCGATGGAGGGAAGCCGGGTCTCCCCCGATCCCAAAGACAACGTGTGCATCAAGAGCGTCGGAGAAAAACCCACCTTTGCTTTCCCGTTCAAAAACCATGTGGAGCTCAATGAGCAGCTCCATCTCTTTGACTTTAAGCGCGGCGCGAAAATTTCCGGGAGCGGATGGCCTGTCTACCGCAACTGGGGCGCTCGCCTCGAGTGGGCGCTCCTCAATTACATGCTCGATGTTCATCTCGACAACGGCTTTGAGCAGTGGATGATCCCGCATCTCGTGCGACCCGATATCATGTTCGGCTCGGGCCAGCTGCCGAAATTTGAAAAGCAACTATTCCAGATCCGCGATGACGATTATCATCTGTTCTTGATCCCCACTTCAGAAGTAGCGCTGAACGGCCTCCATTATGATGAGATCTTCGATGCGGAGCAGCTGCCGCAAAAGTATGTCTCCTACTCCCCTTGTTTCCGCAGGGAAGCGGGCGCGGCGGGAAGCCAGGAGCGGGGCCTCATTCGGGTGCACCAGTTCAACAAAGTCGAAATGTTCGCCTTCACCAAGCCGGAAGAGAGCGAGCAGATGTTCGAGACGATGATGGGAAGCGCCGAAGAGGTGCTGCAGGGCCTGGGCCTCCACTACCGCAACATGCTCCTTGTGACCGGAGACATGTCCTTTGGCGCGGCGAAAACGGTCGATATCGAGGTGTGGCTCCCGGGGGCAAAATCGCTACTATGAGGTCTCCTCGGTCTCCAACTGCACCGACTTTCAGGCGCGCAGGTCCCACACGCGGTTCAAGAGAAAAGAAGAAAAGCCGGAGCTGGTGCATACACTGAACGGATCGGGGCTTGCAACCTCCCGTTTGATGGTGGCCCTGTTAGAGAACAATCAACAAGAAGATGGCTCTGTAATTCTTCCCGTGGTATTACATAAATACATGAACGGAGTAAGGGAATTGAAACCATGCAGCAATATTTGTTAGAGGACTTTAGAGCATTTCTAGCGGCATCGCCCACCTCGTGGCATGCGGTGAAGGAGATCGGCAACCGCCTTGCCGAAAAAGAGTTCATTCCTCTTGCTTTAGGCGAACCGTGGGCACTCGAAAAGGGAAAGCGCTACTTCGTGGCCCGCGGCGGATCTCTGTGCGCCTTTGCACTTCCCAAAACGGCGGTGAAGAAGGCGGTGATCTTGGCAACGCACACCGATAGCCCCGCGCTGAAGATCAAGCCGCAGCCCCAAGTGAATGAAGAAAATATGGTCCTTCTGGAAGTAGAAACTTACGGAGCGCCTCTGCTCACCTCTTGGATGAACCGAGACCTCGCGATCGCGGGAAGGGTTGTAACCAAGGGAGGCGAAGAGAAGCTGGTCTTTTTCGATGACGCGCCGTTATTTATTCCGCAGCTCGCCATCCATCTCGACCGCGAAGTGAACGAGAAGGGGCTAGTACTCAATAAACAAGAGCACTTGCGCCCGATCGCCGCCGTGGGAAAATACCCCGCCTATCTGGAGCACCTCTTCAAACAGAAACTGCTCAGCTTCGATCTTTTCCTCGTGCCGATCGAAGCGCCCCGCTACCTCGGCCCTACGAGCGAAATGCTCGCCTCCTACAGACTTGATAACTTGGCAAGCGCGCATGCGGCCTTGACTGCGATCGCGCAGGCAAAGCCCTCCGATCAGCTGCAGGTTGCCCTCTTTTCCGATCATGAAGAGATCGGCTCGCGCAGCGCAGAAGGAGCCGGCTCCACCTTTTTGGCGGATGTCCTCAAGCGTTTAGAAATCCCCGAAAAAGAATGGGCGCGCGTGCCCAGTGAGTCGCTTTGCGTCTCAATCGATGTGGCCCATGCCTTCAACCCCAATTACGCCAATCGCTACGACCCGAACCACCATCCCCTGATAGGGAAAGGGATCGTGCTAAAGTACAACGCCGACCACAAGTATACAACCAATGCGCCCACTGCCGCCAGGGTCCTGCAAGCCTGCGACAAACTCTCCCTGCCCCACCAAAATTTCGCCTGCAGATCGGATATGCCCTGCGGCAGCACCGTCGGCCCGATCCTCAGCTCCGGCCTCGGCATCCCCGCGGTTGACATCGGCTGCCCGATCTTTTCCATGCATTCGGCGCGTGAAGTGATGGGGGTCCAAGACCACCTCGACATGTGCAAACTCCTGACCCAGCTATTGCAATGACGGACCATTTTCAGGGGAAAGCGGTTCCCGCGCATCTAAAAGAAGCAAGAGCCAAAGGCTTCATCGCCTCTTCAGAGATCCATGGCACAGAGCTATCCGGCTTCCGCGCTGCCGCGTGCGATGCCGCTAAAGATACGGCCATTGCCCTCCTTCTATTATCTCTATTGATAGACGACTGGGGCGTCTTAGCCCTTTTCGCCTGCGGTTTGTTCGTGTGGAAAGTGGGACGTAGCGCGCTCCTCGGCTGGGCCCGCCTCGAAAGGCTCCACCGGCTTATTGAAGAAGAGCGCTATGAAATTGAGCATCACCGCCATCAAGAGCGGGGAGAACTCACCGAGCTCTATCGCCTCAAAGGCTTCGAAGGAAAATTGCTGGAGGAAGTGATCGACGTGCTCATGGCAGATGACGATCGACTGCTTAAAGTGATGCTCGAAGAAGAGCTTGGCTTGTCGCTGCATACCCACGAGCATCCGCTGAAACAAGCCTGCGGCTCTGCCCTCGGCGTCCTCGCCTCTTCTCTGCTGATACTTTTAGCCTGGCATTTCTACTTAGAGCCTTTCTCTGCCGTCCTTGTTCTCATTGCCGCTTCCATTTGGGGCGCACGCGGCGCGCGCAACCGCGCTACCCCCGTCGTCATTTGGAATTTAAGCGTCGCTGCTTTAAGCTACGGAGTTGTTTACTTCCTCATCACACAACTAATATCATGAAATCGCAGCCTTACACCTTTGATGAGTTCTTTGCGTCGGGAAGAGAAGAGAGCATCAGCCCCTTTTTGACCCCTAACTCCCGGCATTGGGGGAAGAACCTCGCCTTAAAAAGCGCCTTCCTCTCCGCCGTTCTTTTGCTTGGCGCCTTCATCACGGGCTATTACCACGAAGCCATCTCCTCGATTCTTCTGGCCGGCGTCTATTTTCTCTGCGGAACTCCCGCTCTCATCGACGCCATTGAAGACTTGAAAAATTTGGAGATCAACATTGATGTCCTGATGACCTTGGCGGCGCTCCTCTCCGTCGTGATCGGCAGCGGGATGGAAGGGGGCCTGCTCCTCGTTCTCTTTGAACTCTCCGCCGGGATGGAAAATGCCGTCGGACAAAAGACCAAGAGCGCCCTCATTTCGCTCAACAAGCTAGCGCCGCGCACAGGCCTTGTGATCGAGGGTGAGGGTGTACTCATCTTGAGGTCTGTAAAAGACATTGCGCTCGGCGCCCACTTGCTCGTCCGCGCAGGAGAAGTCGTTCCTTTAGACGGCATCGTCATCAGCGGAAGCTCCTTTGTGAACCTCGTCCACCTCACAGGAGAGAGCGCTCCCGTTGCAAAAAAAATCGACGACACCGTCCCCGCAGGCGCGCGCAATCTCGACGGCACCCTCACCCTCCGCGTGACCCGCACAAGCAACGATTCCACACTGGCGCACATCATCCAGCTGATCACGCAAGCCCAAGCCGCAAAGCCCGCGCTGGAAAAATTTCTCGACCGGTTCGGCAAAAAATATGCGCTGACCATCATGCTGCTCTTTCTTCTCTTTGCGGCCGCGCTTCCGCTCGTGTTTGCGATGCCCTACTTTGGGTTTGAGGGATCGATCTACCGCGCGCTCACGTTCCTCATCGCCGCCTCTCCCTGCGCCCTCATCTTGGCAACACCGACTGCCTACCTCAGCGCCATCAGCAGCTGCGCGCGCAAAGGGATGCTCCTCAAGGGCGGCGTCATCCTCGATGCCCTAACCAAGTGCCGTACGATCGCCTTCGATAAAACCGGCACGCTTACCACTGGCAAGCTCGCGTGCACGTCCGTCATCCCGTTGACATCTTCTTCCTATGATCCCCAAACCGTTCTTTCCATTGCGAGCGCGCTCGAAAGACACGCCGTCCATCCCATCGCCGAAGCGATCACTGCCTATGCACAAGCCCAAGGGGCTGCGCCCTTCGAGATCGAAGATTTTCGGTCGGTCCCGGGACATGGGCTCGAAGGCGTTGTCACACTCCCCGAAGGTAAAGTCCCCGTCGCGATCGGCCACCGCGCGTTTATCGAAACCAAAATCCCGCTAAAGATCGCCGCCGAGAGCGACACGCTCCTGCTTGTTGGAAACTCCCTCTACGCGTTTCAGTTCATCGATTCCCTGCGCCCCGGAGTGAAGGAGCTCATCCAAACACTTCAAAAAACGCTGCGTCCCATCATGCTAACCGGCGATCACCACGAGAATGCCGAAGAGGTTGCAAAAGCGGTGGGGATCGACACGTTTTTTTCGGCGTTAAGACCGGAGGACAAGTTGGCGAAGGTGGAGGCTTTTTCAGAGCAGGGAGGACTCATCATGGTAGGCGACGGCGTCAACGATGCGCCCTCCCTCACCCGCGCCACTGTGGGGATCTCCTTGGGAAAGATCGGGAGCGCGACCGCCATCGACGCTTCCGACATCGTGTTTCTTCAAGATGATCTCGAGCAGATTCCTTGGCTGCTGGAAAAAGCGCGGATGACCACCCGCATCCTCAAACAAAACCTCGCCCTCGCCTTAGCTGTGATTGTCTTTGCGACCACCCCGGCGCTTCTGGGCTATCTCCCCATCTGGGTCGCCGTCATCCTCCATGAAGGCGGGACCCTCCTCGTGGGGCTCAATAGTCTGCGTCTTTTAAGAAGATAAATTGATGTGTTTGCAACGGTTCAACGCAAAGACGCGGGAATCCGAATCAATTCAGTTTCTTCATTGCGCCTTTGCGTTGACCCGTCATAATCACCTAAGTCGTTAGCCATATAACGCTGCAAAAAAACTTATGTAAGGAGTGGATTCCTTATGTACGGAGTCAAAACCCCTTATGTACGGAGTCAAAACCCCTTATGTACGGAGTCAACTGCCTTATGTACGGAGTCAAATCCCTATTGAATTTTACTTTGCAATTTTCTACGACCATGACTATTAAATGGGTATGATCGTAGAAAATTGCAAAGTACCACCAAAGAAACTCTGGCTATATGCGGAGTCATGATCCCATATTCAAAAACGCTTGTCCCATAAATTTACATCCCAAAATTTTGCTTGCATGCAAACGCTTTATGATTTATAACATGTGATATAACAAACCTCCTAAAGGCACCCTGATGTTCCAATTTACAAACATGTTGAATTCAGAAGAGCAAATCGCACAACATGTCCGTGAAATTCGAGTTAAATTAGGCTTGACACAAGAACAGTTCGCTCTAAAGCTTGGGGTTTCTTTTCCTACTGTTAATCGTTGGGAGAACCAAAAAACCAAACCTTCTCCTCTTGCAATTCAAAAATTGCAAAAGCTCTTATCGTCTCTTAAGAAAAGCGCGGCAAAAACAAAAGATGAGGCTACTTTATGACGGCTCTACCCGTTAACATTGACGAATTGCTTACGGGACAGATTGTTGAATGGGAGCGTCTTGAATTCAAAAAAGGATGGAACCCCGAAGAGACTATCCATACAATGTGCGCCTTTGCGAATGATATCAACAATTGGGGCGGGGGTTATCTTATCATTGGAATCGAGGAAAACGAAGGCCAACCGATTTTTCCTCCAATAGGCATGTCATCCAGTAAAATTGATGAAATTCAAAAAGATCTCGTCAACTTGAGTTATAAGCTACGTCCAAACTACCATCCTATCGTTGCACCTGTAATTTTCCAAGAAAGAATGATCTTGTTGATCTGGTGTCCCGGTGGACAAACGAGACCCTATCAAGCTCCCGATACACTCGGTAAGAACTCGCCCTATTCATACTATCTTCGGAGAAATTCAACGACTGTAAAAGCTCAGACAAAGGATGTTCAACGACTTCATGAATTATCGAATCAGGTTCCCTTCGACGATCGAATCCGTCATCAAGCAGACATGAAAGACCTCCAACTTGGTCTGATTAAGGATTTTTTAAGAGACGTGCAGAGCGATTTGATCTCTGAAGTCGACACAATGCCTTTTGTGCAGCTGTGTCGTCAAATGCAAATTGTTCAAGGACCTGAAGAGTATCTAAAACCATTAAATATCGGCTTGATGATGTTTAATAATAATCCTGAGCAATTTTTTCCCTATGCTAGGATTGAAGTCGTTGATTTTCATGATGAAGTAGGCGATAGCTTTTCTGAAAAAATTTTTAAAGGGCCTATCCATGTTCAGCTGAAAGAGGCGCTAAGATATCTTGAGTCGATGTTTATCAAAGAGGAGATCCGTAAAAGGCCTGATCGTGCGGAAGCCGATCGATTTTATAACTATCCCTATGTTGCACTAGAAGAAGCTTTGGCTAATGCCGTCTATCACAAAGACTATTCGCAAAGAGAGCCCATCGAAGTCAGTATTAGATCAGATCGTATCGAAATATTATCATTCCCGGGTCCATTGCCCCCTTTGAAAATTGAGGATTTAAACAAAGGAGCAGCCCGAGTTCGGACCTATAGGAATCGTCGGATTGGAGATTTTCTTAAGGAACTGCATTTAACAGAAGGGCGTTGTACCGGCGTGCCAAAAATCCATAAAGCGATGGAGGATAATGGCTCACCTTCTGCCATATTCGAAACTGATGAGGAATGCCGCTACTTTCTTGTAGTCCTTCCAATCCATCCCGAGGCCGCAAGGATCCCTAAGTCTGAGGGTAATAACATACCAGCTGAGGTGCAAACACACCTGTCTACCGGTGTGTTATCGGCCAAAACACACCCGTCTACCGGTGTGTTATCGGCCAAAACACACCCGTCTACCGATATATTACCAAAAGAGCTTCAGCTGTTAATTAAAAATTTTAAGAAAAAATCTCGTGCAGCAGATTTACGCTATTTGATTCAAAAGCTGTGCGCATGGCACGCGTTCACTAGTCAGCAGTTGGCAGAGGTTCTGAAAAGAAAAGACAAGAAATATCTTGTTAGAAAGCACCTCACTCCGATGGTGAAAGAAGGATTGTTAAAGTACGTATATCCAGAAGATGAAGACTCTCCAAATCAGGCTTATATAGCAACTGGAAATTGATACTTCCTTTAAGCGTGACTATTCTCACAACAACGTCTTTGCGACTACCCCGGCGCTTCTGGGCTATCTCCCCATCTGGGTCGCTGTGATTCTCCATGAAGGGGGCACTCTCCTTGTCGGACTGAATAGTCTACGCCTTTTACGGAGATAAAGTGAGCTTGATGTGTATTCAACAGTTCAACGCAAAGACGCAAAGGCGCAAAGACGCGGGTCAAAATCAGGAACCCTCCTTTGCGTCTCCGCGCCTTTGCGTTGAACTGCTGCATCACTCTATGTCGTTAGACATGTACCAATATAAGAAAAGCGCATCCATAAATACATGTCCGCGTCTTTGCTTTGATAAATTCTATTTAACCAGCTCTTGAAAAAATCATTCAAATCATGTCTAGTGAAGTTAGAACAACCCAAGTGGCTTTACATGGCATTTAAGAAAGTCGAGTTACAAGAAGCGGTCCAAAGAGAAGGAAAGAAGTTTGAAGAGTATTATGTGTGGCTGGAGACTCACATGCCGCCCAAATTCTTCGACGAACTCAGCGCCGAGGACATCACCCTCGTCGTCCATAACCTCATGGGCCTCCATCTGCAAGACGACTTCTCCCAAATCCACCTCAAGCACCGCGCCATTGTCCTCTGCCTCGACACCGATGATGCGGCGCTCCGCATTTTAAAGCCTTACCGAAGCTACAGCATCCGCCACTACCGCTCGTTTGTCTCCGACACCCCTTATCCCCATTCGGATAGCAAGCACTTTTTGCACATCGGCATCCTCTCTTTCTTTTCCTTAGCTGAAGATCCGTTGTCTTCCGCAGAACAAACAGAACTCCAGGCGCTCCTCCAAAAAAATCTTCCCGACATGAGCGATGCGGAATATAAAGACCTCATCTCGGGCGTCTATCCCCGTTTTATCAAAAGCTTTACTCCCGAGCGGCTCGTCACGGCATTTCATATGTACTCCCGTGCCAAGAGCCGTGATGAATGCCAATACGCCGTCAAGATGAACCAAGATTGGAAAGAAAAAAAGGACCTCCCCTCAACGCAGATCGTCCTCGCCTGGCGCAACATCCCCAAATACAATTTCCTCTATCGCTTGGCAAAAATCATCTACCGCCACGGACTGGTCCTCTCCAAGATCAACGCCTGCTACATCAACCCCTACAACTCTCAAAACGTCCTCATCCTCTCCATGGGCCTCAATGGAAAAAAGGGCGGCGCCGCCTGGGAAGAATGCGACATTCAAGACTTTCTCAAAGAACTCGTCACGTTCAAGTATTTTGAAGGGCTAGAGCCCATCGAATCGGCGTTTGTCGACACGCGCCTTGTCAGCGGCAACTTTGGCAACCTCCTCAAATCGATGGTCCACTTCGTCCATTCCGCGCTTGTCTACGCCGACGCCAACCTCTATTCCATGGCCAATATTGAAGAAGGATTCTGCCGCCATCCCGAACTCACCCTCCAACTCGCCAAAGCGTTCGAAGCGAAGTTCCATCCCGAAAAACACAACCTCACCGCCTACGAAAAAATTAAATCCGCCTTCTTTGCCTTTGTCGATCAGCTCGATACCGGCAACGAATTGAACGACACCCGCCGCAAAAACATCCTCCGCGAGGCCATGCACTTCATCGACTATTGCCTCAAGACCAACTACTACCGCAACAACAAAACCGGCTTCAGCTTCCGGCTAGATCCCCACTATCTCGACCATCTCCCCTATGAGCGGAAAGACAAATTTCCTGAAATCCCCTTCGGCATCTTCTTTGTCAAAGGGATGCACTACACCGCCTTCCACATCCGGTTCGTCGACCTCGCGCGCGGCGGCATCCGCACCGTCTATCCCGAACGGATGGAACAGTACCTCGCCGAACGGAACAACTTCTTCTCCGAGTGCTACAACCTCGCCTACACCCAGAACAAAAAAAATAAAGACATCCCCGAAGGCGGGTCCAAAGCCGTCATCCTCTTAGAGCCCTATGAAAAAATGGTCCCCGAGGAAGAGATCTACCGAAAAGATCTCCTCCGCTCAGGACTCCAAGCCGCTGCCATTGATGAGAAAATGCAGACCTACCGCAAAGATCAAAAGCTCGAATATCTCTATCAGGCCCAGCGCTCGTTCATCGAAAACTTTGTCACCCTCATCAACTGCGAGGCCACAGGCGTTCTCAAAGCCAAGGACATCGTCGACTACTGGAAAAAACCGGAATACATCTACACAGGCCCCGACGAGAACATGCATGACAAAATGATCGTCTGGATCTCCGAGTACAGCAAGCACGTCAAGTACAAGCCGGGCAGCGCGTTCATCACCGGCAAGCCGGGCGCCGGCATCAACCACAAAGAGTATGGCGTCACCTCGCTTGGCGTGAACACCTGCATGGAAGAGGTGTTAAAATATCTCGGCATCGACCCTTACAAAGACACCTTCACCATCAAAATGTCGGGAGGCCCCGACGGCGATGTCGCCGGCAATGAGATGAACAACCTCTACCGCCTCTATCCAAAAACCGCCAAGTTTCTCGCCACCATCGACATTTCAGGGACGATCAACGATCCGCAAGGCCTTGACCTTGCCGCCGTCCACACCCTGTTCAAAGAGGGAAAACCGATCCGCTTCTATCCCAAAGAGGAACTCTCCGAAGGAGGCTTCCTCCTCGACACCCGTACAAAAAAAGAAGAATCCGCCTATGCGCAGCTCACCCTCTGCACCCGTAAAAGGGAAGGCGTCCTCGTTGAGGAATGGCTATCAGGCAACGAGATGAACCATATTTTGCGCCATAACGTCCATGAGACCAAGGCCGACATCTTCATCCCCGGAGGCGGACGCCCCCGCACCCTCGGCGACACCAACTACAAAGACTTCCTCGATGAGACCGGCAAGCCCACTGCCCGCGGCATCATCGAAGGCGCCAACCTCTACCTCACCCCTTGGGCCCGCCGCAGCTTAGAAAAACTCGGCACCCTCATCATCAAAGACAGCTCCGCCAACAAAGGGGGCGTGATCTGCTCTTCCTTTGAAGTCCTCGCAGGGCTCATCCTCTCCGATGAAGAGTTCCTCAAGGTCAAAGAGACCTACATCAAAGAGGTCCAAGAGATCATCAAAGAACGGGCCCGCGATGAGACCCAGCTCATGCTCCGCACCCACAAAGAGACCGGCGCGTTCCTCACCGACCTCTCCGAATCGATCTCCGAGCACATCAACAGCTACACCTATGCGCTCCTAGAGCACCTCACTCCCCTCACCCTCTCCAGCGACCCGAACGATCCGCTCATCCGCTGCCTCATCAATTACTGTCCGCCCACTCTCAGAGACCACTACCAAGACCGAATCCTCTCCAGACTGCCGGATATCCACAAAAAAGCGATCATCTCATGCTACCTAGGCTCAAGACTCGTCTACACACGCGGACTCGAATGGCTGCCCTCCATTGTCGACGTGCTGCCCCTCATCGTCACAGACCCCAAGATTACCGGGTAATCGCAACTCATTGACTCTAAATAAGTTGATGAAAAGTGACAAAATTGTCATTTTTTCCATGAAAAAAGTGACAAAATTGTCACTTTTCCGTTATTATGAGAGATAACAAAGGCCTCCTCATGAAACGTTTTTTAATGGACCGCTTAGTTCAATGGAAGAGCAGCAAAGACCGTAAACCCCTCTTGCTTAAAGGAGTGCGCCAAGTTGGGAAGACCTACTTGCTCAAAGAATTCGGCCGCACCTATTTCCGAGAATGCCATTATTTAAATTTTGAAAAACAGCCCAATCTCGGAAAAATTTTCGCCCATGACCTCAATCCTCACCGGATTTTGGAGGAACTGAGCTTTTACTTAGGGCGTTCTATTAAAGTGGGAGAAGATCTTCTTATTTTCGATGAAGTGCAAGAGGAACCTAAGGCACTAACAAGTTTAAAATATTTCCAGGAAGATTGTCCCGAGCTCCATTTATGCGCAGCAGGATCTCTCCTAGGCCTTCATTTGAACTCAGGCTCTTTTCCTGTGGGAAAAGTCATTTTTGAAACGTTATATCCAATGTCATTTGAAGAGTTTTTAATCGCAGGCCATGACAAAGCTTTGCCCCTCCTCAAAAAGTTAGGCCCGAAAGACACTATTCCCGAGGTTGTTCACGAACACTTATGGGAGCAGCTCAAGCGGTATTTTGTTGTAGGCGGACTGCCCGAGGTCGTTTCGAAATATTATGAGCACAAGGAAAACCTCTTTGAGGCATTTACAGTGGTCAGGAAAAAACAGGACGATCTGTTGAATTCCTATTACGCCGATATTTCCAAACATTCCGGAAAAGTCAATGCAATGCATATTGACCGCGTGTTCAGAGCGGTGCCGCAGCAGCTCAGTCAAGTCCAAGACGGTTCCGTCGCACGCTTCAAATTTAAAGGAGTGATCCCCGGGGTAAGCCATTATGACCGATTAGCGGGAGCGATTGATTGGCTCGAAGCCGCGGGCCTGATTATGAAAGTGCACATCGTGAATACCGGATTGCTTCCCTTCGGAGGCTACACAAAGGAAAATTTCTTTAAGTTGCTCCTGTTTGATGTAGGAATTTTAGGCCTGATGAGCGGCCTATCTCCAAGCGTAATTATGGAGAGCGATTACGGAACTTACAAAGGATATTTCGCAGAAAACTTTGTCGCCCAAGAACTCGTCGCCATCGAAAAAAGCCCTCTTTATTGTTGGCAAGAAAATAACTCGGAAGTGGAATTTTTGTTGGACATCGAAGGCAAAGTGATTCCGATCGAAGTCAAATCAGGGCGCACAACCCATACCACGAGCCTAAAAGTATTTTCGCAAAAGTACCAGCCGCCTTATGCTGTGGTCTTCAGCGGCCGTTCGTATGATGGACAACAGAATAGAGGAATTCTATATTACCCCCTTTACCTTGTGGGTCATTTTCCCCTGACATAATTAATACTAAACGCTATATCTATGAACATGGACCACAAAAAAAACCTTCTCTTAGGCGCCTTGCTATCCCTCCTGTCGTACTTCTGTGTGTCCTCAACAAACACGCTAGTGAAAATGATCAATGGCAGGGTTGATTCCCTTCAAATTTTACTCCTCCAATATGCTTTTGGATGGGTGATTATTTTTCTCATCTGCGCCTTTAAGCAGAAAAAAATCTCCTTTTACAAATCGGAGCACTTCGGATTATTATTTTTGAGGGCCTTAGTAGGAGTGGGCGCTTTTTTCTTCATTTTCATCGCGGTGCAGCATATGTCCGTAGCGAACGCGACATTACTGTTCAATACGGGACCGTTCTTCATCCCTTTTCTGCTCTTTCTATTCTATAAAGAAACGATCGATCATCGCCTCTGGTTCGGCATCATCCCCGGGTTTATTGGGATCGCATTCATTCTGCATCCGGGAGCCAGCGTTTTTCAATGGCATGCGATCCTCCCTTTAATTTCGGGATTATGCCTAGCCTTTATCTACCTTTCGCTGGGTCGATTACATCATTACAAAGAGCCAACACTCCGGATTTTGTTTTATCTATTTTTATTTGCGACCCTAATGACCTTGCCCTTTGGCATCTTCTATTGGCAAAATCCCTCCTCGAAAGATTGGATCCTCTTGGCCCTGATTGCCCTCACCAGTTTTTTAGCTCAGACGATGATCGCCTTCAGCCTTCGGTACGGATCAACCAAGGCGCTCGCTCCCTTGTGTTATACTTCCGTCATTTTTGCCATTTTATTCGATTGGATTTTCTGGAATGATATCCCCTCTTGGGCATCCATCGTTGGAACGGCTTTGGTGATGATCGGGGGAATCACCGCCATTCTCATTGAAAGCAAATCGATCAAAACCAAATTATGAAACACCCTCAGTGACTTATTTACAGGATTAGGGCATCATTGGGAGTGAGCGGGGATCTTATGATACGCAAATGTCATCGCAAATCAGATACTGTCAGATTAACCATTGACATTCCTGCTCGAAAGTATCAGGACGCCAGTGATAAAGAATTTAACAGGCTCCTAGAAGAGTTCCTCATAGAGAAAGCTCCTATGCTAAAAAGACTCGCCAAAAAGTGATGGGGTTTTTAACCAGACCCTTATGACATTAACTATTCGACCAAATCGGCATGATTTATTCCGGCAGCCGCCTTTTTTCTGCGGATCTCACGCGTAAAGGTTCGCTGAAGCACGATTGGATCGATATCCGAACGTTAAAGGAAGAAAATGTTTCTCCGTTCCTCTGGACTATAATTCAGGCAGGTAAGCCATGAGAGAATTAGTTGATAAGATCCGGCTGATGATGGCTGGGAGGAAGGACAGGCCCCTTCTGATCGCCCTGGATGGCCGCAGCGGCGTGGGGAAGTCCACTCTAGCTCAAGCCATTGCCCAAGAAGTAGGCGGAGTGGTTGTGCAAGGGGATGATTTTTTTTCCGGCGGCCCAGACTCTGAATGGGATGCGCGAAGCCCTGAGCAGAAAGTCGCAGATTGCATTGACTGGAGGCGTCTTCGCAAAGAAGCCCTTGAACCTTTGCTAGCCGGCAGGCCGGCAGCTTGGCACCCCTTCAACTTTGCCACAGGTATTGGCTTATCCAGCGAGGTGATACAATGCAAATCAGCTCCGGTAATCATTCTGGATGGGGCCTATTCCTGCCGGCCTGAATTGGCCGACATTGTAGACTTCTCGGTACTAATTGAGATGGCGGATGATCACCTGAGGCGCAAGCGGCTGCTAACTCGAGAAGGCCGCGACTTTATGGAAGCGTGGCACAAGCGCTGGGATGCAGCTGAAGACCACTATTTTACACAAGTGGCGTCCCGCCGCCTGTTCGACCTAATTGTGCAGATTGACAAGGAGTAGCTATGGAAAGAAAAAAAGAAACATTCCTATACAAAGGCCTGGGATTCCCCATTGAGCTGATCGATACTCCCATGAAAAAAGTGTGTGGTGAGTGGATCTTTTTTTATCTAGAATAAATCTCGTGAAACATTTTATCGATAATGCCTGCATTTTTCACGAATTGGACAAGGTGTCCATAAAGGGATTCCACATCTATATTAAATGTGGGAGGCGCGCCAGCCACAAAAAAACGCTCTAATCGAGCACGAAAGTTCTTCTCGAGCGCTTCTTGAAAAGGAATTGTGTCGGTTCTCTCAGCAAGGTCTTTAACAGTATCATTCTTGAAAGTGAACTTTGCATTAAGAGGCGAAACCCAAATTGTCCTACTGCCCCGTCCCGCTTTAGGTCCGTCCAGGTAATACGCAGAGATCGGAAAAGCGGGATCTTTAGGCGGCTTAAATGGCTCTTCCATCATAAAATGTTTCGTAACAAGGTCATCTCCGTTAGCGATATTGGTGCAGTATTCATACTCACCCTCTGAATCGATTTGGAAGATGGGCGTTTGAGATCCTGATTTAGCGGCTGTGAATGTTTTACCATGAATTGTGACTGATGGACCAAATGGAATGGGGAAAATGCGCTGATCAGGATGGCTCCTTGGATCGAGAAGCAAATATCCATCCGTACATTCCACAATGACAGTGGCATGCTCAAAAGCATCTTTACCCCGCTTGCGTTGCACTGCGTACATCCCTTCAATCCGATGCCGGTCTGATAATTGTTTCAATAAGGCATGGCTCATCCCAATGCATGTCGATCCTGTTTTCTCTTCGTTTCTGGAATCAATCCTGGTTTCTAAAAAACTTCTTCCCTCTGAAATTTGTGCTGCCGTTTTGTTAAAAGGCTGCAGGCCGTTATAACTGATGTCGTTAATAGTCGTACGAATCGTTTCTCTGACTGTGCAGGGCTCATTTTCGCGGACTCCATCGAGTAAATCTTCCATGGTGCCCGGAAATCGCTCCGGTAGACCGGGCCCCATTTGAGGAGATGGGACCGCCCCGGCTAAAATCAACGATCTTACCGTATACATAGGGCTTAAACGGGCATCTGCCACCTGCGCTTTAAAAGACCTTTCGACGAGAACAGTCATCCTTTCTTTATAGGCACTGACTAGTTGCGCAATAGGATCTTGCGGCCGCCTATAGACAACAAGAGCTGTAGACTTAACAGGATCTGAAAATGATGTCATAATTTTACAACTTCCATTTTATTTAATTAAAATATTATGTTTGTATTATAATTATAACATTTTCAAATATTAACTGTCTATATAATAACTTTTCGTTTAAAAACGCATCTAGCTTATTATTAATATGTTGTGAAAAGCTAACGATCTAGATGAGATACGGGCTCAATGTGTTTTTCTCTTTAAATAACAGAGGGTTGACCCTCACGTATACGTCATTCCTTATAATGGCCGCATCCTTTAAAATCAAAGGGATATTAAAGGATAAGGAAATCGATGGCTTATACAGTTAAAAAACTCAGTACGCTCTCCGGAGTGACAATACGCACCCTCCATTTCTACGAGGAAATCGGCATCCTAAAACCCGCCTACCACGGCGCAAACGGCTACCGTTACTACGAAGAAAAGGAGCTTTTGCAGCTCCAGCAGATCTTGTTTTTTAAACAGCTGGGCTTTTCGCTAAAACAGATCCAAAGGGTTCTGGGGAGAAGCGATTTTGACCAGCTTTCCGCCTTATATTCTCACAGAAAGTCCTTGAGTCAGGAATGGGAGAAAATCGGGCAGCTGCTGAAGACCATCGATAAAACGATCCAACACTTGAAAGGAAAGAAAACAATGAAAGACAAAGAAATTTTCGATGGATTTAATATCAACATAGTGACGAAGGCCAAAGAAGGCGCATCCTACTTTGCCGCTGAAGAGATTGTGGGGAAAAGCGTTAAAAACCCCACCAAGACTATCCAAGATGTGGAAAAAAGAGGAAAGGCGTTCTATGAGAACCTGACCAAAACGGCGCATGCCATCTTTAAAGAGCTGGTGCACTGCATTGAAAAGGGGCTCGATCCGGCTTCGGATGAAGTGCAGCGGATCATCAAAAAGCATCACACTTCTGCAGAGCAGGTGCATCATGCCTCTCAGGAGGTGTACAAAGCTTTAGCTCAGCTCTACAAAGAGCATCCTGAATTCCGAAAGCAGCTGGATCCATTCCATCCGGAGCTTGCGACATTCATGGCTAAAGCGATGCAGGTGTTTGCGGATCGAAAATTGTCTTAACCTTACCAGCTCCCTCCAAAAAAATGGAGGGAGCGCTGCCTTGCGCAACAAAGCCTGGCTCCGCATCCATAAACAGACCTGTGCGTACATCACCGATCTCTCTGAATCGATCTCCGAACACATCAACACCTAAAAAGGCTCTTGGATGATCCGGTCCGAAAATGTTCCGTTAAATTTTCAGTCACAATGTCCTTTCTAGCACGATCTACGTCCAGTTCCTGTGCAGCTTGGAATGCCATTTCTTGATTATTGGTTGTTTTACATGCCTCGAGCAGGTTATATAAATAGGTATTTTTTTGTTGACCTTGTTTCTTTGCTAATTCCAGTGCAAACCATTGTACATTCGATTGAATTGAAAATGTTTCAAACGCTCTTTGAAACAACCTACCTCTAATTTCTGGGCTATCAACTTTATTAATAGTCACATAAAAATTATCAATCGGCTCAAGCGGCTGGAAGAGCTCTTCTTCTTCGGTGGATTTAATTTCCTCGATGAGCTTGAGAACTTTCTCTTCGTAAGACATGTCGAGATGAACACGACTTGGATTAGAAACTGAAGACATATAAAAACCTCTGTTTAATTTTACAACCATGCTAAAGAATACACGGCTTGTAATTTTATTTCCACTTTTTCATTAATCAAGAACATTCCTCTTACGCCTCGATCATGGGAACAGCCTTGGTAATGATCGGGGGCATCACTGCCTATATAAGCGTGATTGTTCGTTTAGCACAATTACTGCAACAGCTCATTTTGCGCAAGTTATTTATTATCAAAAACACAGATTTGAACTATACACTAATTATGTGAATATGTTACAATAAACTTTTCAGGAAGCATGCAAAATGAAATCAGATGATTTTTTGGATGATAAAGCACTTCGAAATGCGATATTGCGGCACATAGAAAGCGGCAAATATAGACTAAGTAGGCACGCAGCGGAGGAGCAGGCAAAGGACGATATCGACTTGCATGACACTCTGCATGTTTTAAAAACTGGATTTCATGAACATAAAAAACCAGAGTTTAATAACAAGTTCAAAAATTGGCATTATGCTATTAGAGGAAGAACAGAAGATTTAAAAACTGTCAGGGTTATCATCTGTTTTACAGATGAAATGCTAATTGTGACGGTAATGGAGTTGTAGCTATGGAAAGAAAAAAAGAAACATTCATATACAAAGGGCTGGGATTTCCCATTGAGCTGATCGACACCCCAATGAAAAAAGTGTTTGGTGAGTGGATCATCGATATCGATATGAATGCCCTCCAGAAATTCGTCTTTGAAGGACTTATTCGCAAACCTTTTCCGTTAACAGGCAAGGAAATGAAATTCATGAGAAAGTTCCTGGAGATATCTACCACAGAGCTAGGAAAAAATCTTGGAGTATCGCACGCAACCATTGTAAAATGGGAGAAGGAACAGGCTAAAGTCGGTCCTATGCAGGAAGCTTATTTGCGTATGTTTTTTCTTGATTTGTTTAAAGATAGAAAACTTCTGAACCTCTACAAAGAAATCACGCCAAAAATGTTAGCGGAAGCAAAAAATGAGAAGCATCCTCCATTTTCGGTGGATGCCAAGCAACTGCGAGAAGCTGTTTAGGCTGGTTACTCGCTGAAAAATCTATACGAGCTTAGTAGAAAAACTGAGAATGACGAAGATGAAAACAATTCTGTGCTATGGGGATTCCAATTTGCGGGGATTTGTTGCCGGGAGCTTTGATGAAAAAACCGAGTTGTCTGGGCGGATGCCCCGCAATAAAAGATGGACAGGAATTTTGCAGCACAAGCTCGGTGATCGGTATGATGTCATCGAAGAGGGACTCAACGGACGAACGACCAACCTGGATGAAATACTTCCCGGAAGGCCTTACCGCAACGGATTTACCCACCTGCCGATGATGCTCGAGTCCCATTTTCCGATTGATCTTGTCATTTTCAACCTAGGGACCAACGACACCAAAGTTCAATACCATCGATCCGCGCATGATATTGCCAATGGAATGCGGGAATTGGCAGTGTTGGTCACAACGAGCAACAAAGGACCCGACGGAACAGCGCCTAAAGTTTTGCTGATCGCCCCGCCCCCTATGTTGGAAGTTGCGTTAAGGGATGATTCTCCCTGGGACCAAAATTCAATCCAGGTGTCCAGGAATTTGGGGGCGTCGTATAAACAACTTGCCAAAGAAACGGGCTGCGCATTCTTAGACGCCTCCCTCATCGTCAAAGCCTGTGAAGTGGATGGTGTGCACCTTGACGAGCATCACGCCGAAATCTTGGGAAATGCTGTGGTAAACGAAGTGAGGCAAATACTCAGATAAAAATGGTAAAACCTATCCAATACGCTAAAAACACAATCAGAACTCAGCGGCTAATTTTACGCCCCTGGAGACAAGAGGATTTGGACCCGCTTGCTAGGCTCAACGCTGACCCTCGAGTGATGGAATTTCTTCTTAGTCCATTGACTCGCGAAGAAAGCGCTGCCCGCTTGGAAGTTTATATCAAACACATCCAAGATCACGGATGGGGGCTTTGGGCAGTATCCGTTCCGGGCGTCTCGGATTTTATCGGTTGGATTGGTCTCTGGCCCATTGGCTTTGAGGCGCACTTTACCCCGGCGATCGAAGTCGGTTGGCGTTTGCTTCCAGAATTTTGGGGCCAAGCGTACGCGACAGAAGGAGCGAGAGCCTCGATTCAGTATGGCTTTGACACGTTGCATCTGGACGAAATCGTTTCTCTCACTGTCCCGGCGAATCTTCGTTCCAGGCGCATCATGGAAAAGCTCGGCATGCATCGCGACCCCAAAGACGATTTCGATCATCCGAACGTCCCGGAAGGCCATCCACTAAAAAGGCATGTTCTCTATCGACTCAAGGCAAGCGATTGGCAAAAACGAGCTGGTTTATCATGAAAAAATACGTTTTTAAGCCCTACAGCCCGATTTTCCCTGAACTTTTCCAAAAAGAGAAAAATAGAATTGCCCCACATCTGCAACATGTTTTTGCCATTGAGCATGTGGGAAGCACGGCGGTTCCCGGTTTGGGCGGAAAAGGGATCATCGATCTCGCCATCGCCGTCAAAAAAGAGGATCTGGAGACTGCCTCGCAAGAGCTTCAAACCCTTGGCTATGAATTTAGACCGACGTTTAGCACCCCCGACAGATTGTATTTTATCCACGAGTTGCCCGATCCGGAAGAGGATAAGAGAAGATATCATGTCCATTTGACCTATCCGGAAAGCAGCGACTGGAAAGGATTGATCAGCTTTAGAGATTATCTCCGCACTCACCCAGAAACGGTTCAAGAATATGCAGAACTAAAAAAGCAGGCCGCCCTTGAAGCAGACCAAAAAGGGGACCTCTACCGAAAGATCAAAGAACCCATTTTCAAGAAAATCGATGGCCTAATCCATGAACCCTGAAACCAAGAAGCAATACACGCTGAAGAAGGAACTCCTATGTCATTCCAACAAAAAACGATCGGCATCATTGGCGGGACAAGCTGGGAATCCACAGCCCTCTACTACAAACTCATCAACGAATCTGTTAGAGACCGCTTAGGAAATCTCAACTCAGCAAAGATCCTTCTCTACAGCGTCAACTACGAATCTATCGTTCAGCTCGAGCATCAAGAGGCATGGGACGAGATCGGCAAACAAATGGGCGCTGCTGCAAAAACTCTCCAAGATGCCGGCGCGGATTTTATCATTCTCTGCTGCAACACCCTGCACAAAGTCACTCCCTCAATCGAAGCTGCGATCGACATTCCATTTCTTCACATCGCCGATGCCGCGGGAAAAGTGCTCGTCGAGAACAAAGCCCGCAAAATTGGCTTACTGGGAACTAAGTTTACGATGGAAGACGGTTTTTATGCCTCTCGGTTAGAAAGTAAATTTGGGTTGGAAGTCATCGTGCCCGACCTACACGCGCGCAACCGCATCGACCAGATCATTTACCAAGAACTATGCCAGGGGAAAATTTCTGCTCAGTCTAAAGATGAGATGATTCACATCATCCAGGCTCTTCAGAATGAAGGTGCAGAGGCGATTCTTCTAGGCTGCACAGAATTGGGACTGCTGATCAAACCGGAAGATGCAACGATTCCCGTCTATGACACCACTTTGCTGCACGCTGAGGAAGCGGTCCATCTTTCATTCCAACCTAAAACTGTGACCGGTATACTCCCACTATGATAGAACAACTGCCGCTTTCACCCCAACGCATCATTGATTGCTTAAACACCGATTACAGTATCGCAATTGCCACTCTTACATTCCTTCCCTTAGGCGCAGATATGAATGCGTCGGTATATAAAGCTCATACGCAGGATGGGCTATCTTTTTTCGTAAAGCTAAAGCGCGGCCACCATCATGATATCAGCGTGACCCTACTATCATTATTACACAGCTCAGGAATTCAACAGATTATTCCTCCCATCAAAACAATCCATGGCAGGCCGACCCAGCATATCGACGACTTTACCCTCATTGTGTATCCCTTTGTCGAGGGACAGAACGGATTTTGCTATAATCTAACTGATGATCAATGGGTAACGCTGGGAAAAGTATTGAGACAAATTCATGAATTTGATGTGCCGCCCTCAATCAAAGATCGGATCAGGAGAGAAGCCTATTCATCCAAGCGGCGAGAAGCCGTTCGGTTGCTCTATGCTCATATTGATGGAAACCCAACTGGTGATGAAACAGCTTTGAAATTACAGACGTTTATGAGGGATCATCGGCTAGCCATTCATCGCCTGGTAGATCGAGCTGAACAGCTAAGCCAAAAAATCCGGGAACAAGCGCCTGAATTCGTGCTATGCCATGCCGATATTCATGGCGGCAATGTGTTGATAGATGCAAATGGCGCCATCTACATCGTGGATTGGGATGAGCCTATCATGGCTCCCAAAGAGCGCGATCTCATGTTTATTGGCGGAGGTGTGGCTAATATCTGGAACAATCCGCACGAGGAAAAGTTTTTTTATCAGGGCTACGGAAAGACTAAGATCGATAGGGCCATCTTAGCCTATTATCGACATGAACGAATCGTGGAAGACATTAACGAATTTGGTCAGGCGCTGCTCATGACGACAACCGGAGGCGATAACAGACAGGAAATGTACAAGCAGTTCATAGGCATGTTTGAACCTCGAGGTGTGGTAGACATCGCATTCAAAACAGATGAAGGCTTAGTCCTATAGCGTCGGATGGTATTATTTTTATGTGATGCTTTACCCGGCTAAATCGCGTGGGCGGCCTCGGGAGGAAAGTTCCTATTCTAACTCGCGCACTCCGGTATTGATTACTTGACCGTCACGCCACTCACTTGCCCATTTCATCAGTATATCAAACATTCCACTTTGGGGATTTTTTTCTTTCCAGCAAAAAGCCTCTTGAATCAGTGCTTCTTTTGATGTGATTGTTTTCTCGACGACAACTTTCATATTCATTTGCTCCCTTTATTGGACCGTAGGGCAGTAGCCAAATCTTGTAAATGAAATTACATCAACCATATGTCTTTTAAGAAATCAACCGTTTCTGCTAGACTTCATATTCTAATATTTGTTAGAGGTGTTGTGAGCAATCTTCTATCTCAAGAGGAAGCCGATAAATTATTGTTAGTAGATAAGTTCTGCATAGATGATAGAAAACACATCTATCCAGGATTGGGGGAATCCCTAAAAATACTCCTTAAGTCCGATGGTACATTCGGGGACTTTACATTGGATATTACACGGGGGCGCATCGCATTGAAAAAAAACACCTTTCAACTTCGGACGCAGGGGACTATAATCCTGGCTAGAATAGATATTGGCGGCCCGCCTCATAGAAATCCAGATGATGAGGAGATTCCTTGTCCTCACCTACATCTATACAGAGAGGGATACGACGATAAGTGGGCAAAAGCTATACCACAGGGTTTTTCAGAATCGGAGCGACCGCATCATATGCTTGAAGGATTTATGAAATTATGCAATATCAAAAAGAAGCCCCACATTCAAATGGATCTCTTCGCATGAGCATGAAAAACAATCTTCAAAAGCTAATTGATAATCATATCAAGTGGCTAAGTGACAAAACCGTCCTGAGAGAAGTGGACGAACAATGGATGGAAATTACCACTCCGTATTTGGACCGTCATAATGATTATCTGCAAATTTTTATTAAACGAGAAGATGGGGCCTATTTTCTGACCGATGATGGTTATATTCTCAATGATCTCATCAATTCTGGCTGTTCGATGGACACTCAAAAGCGCAAAGAGTTGCTGAAAATTACATTGGCGGGCTTTGGGGTGCAATTAAAGGGAGATCAACTGACTATATATGCCAATGAAATGAACTTTCCTCTGAAAAAACATAATCTCATCCAAGCAATGCTTGCTGTTAATGATCTCTTCTATCTAGCCAAGCCTTTGATTACCAATCTGTTTTTTGAAGATGTCACCCATTGGATGGATCAGATCAATGTTCGCTACTTATCCAGAATAAAACTTGTTGGAAAAACCGGATATGACCACATGTTTGACTTTGCAATACCCAAATCTACCCGGTCACCGGAACGGCTTATAGAAGTATTAAACCATCCCAATAAAGATGCAGTGGAATCTCTTGTTTTTAAATGGATGGATACAAAAGATACACGCCCCCCTAATTCACAGCTTTTTGCTTTTCTAAATAACGAGCACGAAGCCAATTTTCGCTCAATAATGGATGCGCTTCTTAATTACGACCTACGACCTTTCCTTTGGACGGAGAGAGCGAAAGCAACGGAATTTCTTGTAGCATAATTTTGCATTGATTTATCTTCAAAGACTACTCAAAAGCGAGTCAAGGAACTGACGGCTGAACTGATAAATCTTGGCATTTCTTGACTCCCAGGTCCCTCTCTTCACTGTAAATCCTATCGAGGCGATCGCCCTGCTCAAACGCAAAAGAGGCATTATGTCACGGTAATCAGGAATTCTGCGGACACTCGCATATCCTTCCAAAAAAGCATTTTTTAAGGCAGGGTCAGCGGACCACTCCCCCAATTCCCAGGGACAAAAATCCTCCTCGGCAAACCCTCCCCGGGCGGAAGACCAATCGATGATCCCTTGCAATTTACCATGATCTACGATGAGGTTGCCCGGCCGAAAGTCGCGGTGGATGATGCAAGGCCCGTCCGCTGCAAGCAAAAGATCGAGATGCTTATCAAAATAGAGCCGGCATTTTTGCATCAGGACGTCCGACAAGTGGTTGCGGCACTCCTCCAGTCCTTCTTCAAATTTCAAGGTAAAGTGCACTCGAGGATCAGAACTCGACTGGTCTGGTTGTGTAAGATCGCCATAGCCTGTGACGCGCTCCAGATGAATGCGCGCGAGAAAGGAACCCATTTCATAAGAGAGTTTGTGGCTAAGGTCTGCGATTTTAAGAAGCTCTCCGTGAAGGCATTCCATCAAAATCGCTCCATGCATCCCCTCTTCCGGAGGCACCAGCTGATGGATGCGCGGCACCGGCAGCTTGCCGGCAAAATGCTTGAGAAAATAAGCTTCGCGCCAATAATCGCCTGCCCGGGAGCATATTTTTAGAATGAGCTGCTTGCCATTTGGCTGCGTCACTTTAAAAACAGTCGCAACCATGGCATCTTCATGGTCGATCAGTGAAAAATGCGCTTTTGGGAGGTGGAGGCGGTGTTGATACAAAGTGATGAGATTATCCATCAATATCTACTTGGTCTTTTTCAAGGCCACTTCAGCGACGGTAAAAGGGTATCGCTCGCCCAAAGCACCCATACTTAGCACTTCGATAGGCCTCTCTGATTGAGCGAGCACTTTCATGAGCGGGAGCTTCGAGGAATTAGCACCGATGAGAGCCTTTTTACCGTGAAGATTAGCAAAATCAACGGCTTCATGCACAAGAATAGCCACCTTCTCGCTAGCAGACATTTTTGTCGATTTTTTAATTAATTCACGAAACGGCGAAGGAAATCTAGCTTCATTTAAAATAACGAATAAAAAATGGTTTTCCAAATGCTGATAAAGCAAGGTGGCTTGCAGTCCATCTTTTGCAAAACTATGTTCCAGCGGACTAAGTAAAAATTGATTGATATTTTCCGGAAAATATCTAGGAGGCACTAATGGAGGTATCGTGCCCTCCAAAAAAGTTACCAATTGTTTTTCTTGCTTCATGAGTTGATGGTGGTTTAGGGCAGCGTTCCTTAATGTTACCCTGAGCTCTGCTTTTGCAAGAGACTTCAGCTTGTTTCCAACGCCCAAAGTCATGCCTGCGACTGAGACCGACATCGCATCCTTGGCAAATTGCTCTGTCATTTCAGCGGGAATATCCAGTTTTAGGTTTTCCTCTTTGAGACTATTAAATCCCTCTTGTGAGGCTTTGCTCAAATCAGCAAAATAAACTTGGATCTTGGTAGGAAGGGAAATTCCTCTGTTAACTGCTTTCTTATCGCAGTCCTCTCCGACGGGAGTCATTTTGCAAAGAGTCCGAGCGGCTTCGCCGACGGCGCTGAGAGCTTTTCCCAGCGCTTCTCCCCCAGCTTCGACTAGGGTCGCTGTAACATTTGCATCTAACATGCGCTCCATTCTGTTCAGTCGCTCGCATCGTGCAAAGGGGGTAAATTTAGTTCGGTCCACAGCTCGCGCGCGCGCTTCACAGTCTTTCAGCGCCGGATCAGCGGATGAGGAGGCCGGTTGAAGTAGGTGGCTGGAGATCTGTTGCAGTCTTGCCTCGCTCCTTCTCGCCTGGCTTCCCAGATGCGCAGCATCATACCCGGGGGCTAGAGCGTTGATGACGGTCACCAGACACTCCGTCTGAGAACGGAGAGATTGGTTGTATGCATCTGCTTCCTCTTCAGGGTCTTGGAGGAGTAAGCGACGAGCGGGCAAAACTACAGGTGTTGCAGACATAGGTATACCTATGGGTCAAAGAGATCAAGGTCTTCATGGGTCATCCGCGATTCTGAAGGCTGTACCGTGGCTTCAGGTATTTTACCTAGCGCGCAACTTTGTGCAGCATCTGTCAAATTCATATGCAATGATACCATCCCTTCCGCTCTAAGACCAAGAGCTCCTTGTACATCTGCCAAACTCTGTGTTACTCCCTTTTCTACCGATTCAGGCAATACATCTTGATTTGCCAAACGGTTTGCTACAGTCTCGACGACAATCTTTTTCTCATTCAGCCATCGGTCATCGCGAATCAATGGATGTTGCTTAATACAAGACGCTAATTCCTTTTGCGCAGGAAAATGTGGTTTTTCCAATTTTATAGTAGCAGTGTTGTTCACCATCGTCGAGGGCGCGCGCGCTTCTTTTTTACTGATAGGGGTAAAGTTGGCGCGGTGCATCGCTATTGCTCGCTCTGCGCAATCTTTAAGTGCAGGATCAAAGGTTTTGGAAGCGGGTTGGAGCTGGCGGCTGGAGATTTGTTGGAGCTTTGACTGGCACTTTTTTCCCTGGGCGCCCAGAGTTGCAGGGTCATATCCCGGGGCTAAGCTATTAATCATGTTCAATAAAGATTCAGTCAGAGAGCGGAGAGATTGGTTCGATTCTTCATCTTCTTCTGGTACTCGACGAACGGCTAAAGTGATCGGTGCTGACGACATAAATACTCCTCTTGGTTAAATAGCAAATTTAATTCCGACTCCGGCGCCCTTTTCGAACGGAAAAATTGTTGGACCCCCAAAGGCGTAGGTGGCCAAAATACAAACTCCGGTGACCGCCACTGCTGTGAAAAATTGGCCCACCCAGCTTTTTTCTTTTTTCCTCATGGACACTTTTAATTCTTCGATGCTGACCTGCAGTTGATAATTATCTCTCTCCCGGACGGTCAGTTGATCGTTCACGCAAGTATTCCTACGTTTGATCTCGGCAATTCCTTGCTCCAAAGATTCTATTCTTTGTGTCATATGCGCTTCAACAGCATTTTGCATATTCTCGCGGTTTTCTTGTCCGTCCAGAGCACGTTCCATTGCTTGAAAACGCTCCTGATCCAAGCGATCCTGCGCATCCAATCTTCTAGCGGCATCTTCTGCAACCTGCTGCATTTCGGCGATGATAGGAGCAAAACGGGCCCCTATTTCTTCAGCGACCTCTCTTCGAACTAGGTATACCTATGGGACAAAGAGATCAAGGTCTACATGGGTCATCCGCGATTCTGAAGGCTGTACCGTGGCTTCAGGTATTTTACCTAGCGCGCAACTTTGTGCAACTTTTGTCAAAGTCAGATGCAATCCTGGCATCTGTTCCGGTCCAAGATTCAGTTTTCCTTGTACATCCGCCAAACTCTGCATGACTCCCTTTTCTGCCACTTTAGGCAATGCTTCTTGATTTGCCAAACGGTCTGCAACAGTCTCAACAACAACCTTTTTCTCACTCAGCCATTGGTCATCGTGAATCAGTGGATGTTGCTTCATACAAGACGCTAATTCCTTTTGCGCGGGAAAGTGTGGTTTTTCCAAGTTGTTCGCCGCAGGCGACTTCACCGTCGTCGAGGGCGCGCGCGCTTCTTTTTTACTGATAGGGGTAAAGTTGGCGCGGCGCATCGCTTTTACTCGCTCTGCGCAATCTTTAAGCGCAGGATCAAAGGTTTTGGAAGCAGGTTGGAGCTGGTCTATGGAGAATTGTAAG
>JABDEH010000010.1 GCA_013287215.1 Chlamydiota bacterium | reverse complement strand
ATCAGGCCCGGGACAAACATCGCAAAGCGCCACCCAAAGTACTGCACGCAAGCGCCCACGAGCAAAGGGATGAGCGCCCCGCCGACACTGTGAGAAGTATTCCAGGCACCCCACCATCTACCCCGCTCCTTTTGAGAGTACCAATGGGTAAGCAGCCGATTGCACGGCAGTTTATCTTGTAGAAACGAAAGGGTATGACATCCTGACAGCGGGATCCTGCGTTTTCTGGTTCGAGATCGGCGGATTTTGTGGAAGTTTAGTTGCCGGTTGGGCTTCTGATCGTATTTTTGATGGGAAACGGGGTCCGGTCAGCATCTTGTTCTGTTTGGGAATGGCGGGTGCGGTCGCGGCTTTCTGGTTCTCTCCCAATCTACCCATCGTCGATTCAATATTAATATTTGTGGTGGGGTTTTTAGTTTTTGGGCCTCAGCTGCTGATTGGGATGTCGGCCGCCGAGCTGTCCCACAAAAAGGCAGCAGCAACCTCCAATGGTGTCGTCAGTTGCATTTCCTATTTAGGGGCGGCGGTCGCCGGATACCCTTTAGGCCTAGTCTCTGATATTTGGGGTTGGTATGGATTTTTTATCGTTCTCGCCCTTTGCTGCGTGATCTCTGCGGCGATCTTGTTTCCTCTCTGGTCAGTAAAATCGAATCCGGCGTATACTGGCGAAGAAGCTACAAAAGCATAGAGATTAAGAGAAATGTCTTGGGTTCCTCTTCACGCGCATTCGCAATATTCAATTTTAGAATCGACAGCCTCCATTAGCGGTTTGGCTGCGCATGCCGCTCAGTACAAAATGGGGGCGCTGGCGCTGACCGATTTTGGAAATCTTTACGGCGCTGTAGAATTTTACAAGGCCTGCAAGGCCGCAGGCGTAAAGCCGATCCTTGGCTGCGAGATGTTCCTCGCTCCCGGCTCCCGCCACGAAAAGAAACGGATCCACGGAACTCCTCCCAGCTACCCTTTTACTCTCCTTGCCAAGGACCAAAAGGGGTACCAAAATCTCTGTAAGCTCAGTTCTCTCGGCTTCTTGGAAGGCTTTTATTACACGCCGCGCATCGATAAAGAACTGCTGGCGCAGTACGCCGAAGGGTTGATCAAGGAGGAAGAGCTGCTGGAAGAGGTGAAGTGGTTCCGAAGTCTCTTCGGGAAAGATTTCTATTTTGAAATGCAGCGCCACCGGATGAAAGTGGAAGATATACGCGTTGACGGGATGGAAAAAGAGGGATGGATTTATCAAACGTATCTCGATGTGGTCAAAAATCAAGAAAAGATCATCGCCCGCTCTCTTGAGCTTTCTGCCCAACTGGGCATCCGGTGCGTCGCCACCCACGACATCCGCTATTTAGAAAGGATGGATTGGCAGGCCCATGAAATTTTGATCAATATCCAGTCGGGAGAGCCCTGCGAGGTCTGGGAAAAAGATTCCTTTGGGAACCTCAAGAACAAGGTCCCAAACCCCAAACGGCAGGTCGCTTTCACGCACGACCTTTACTTTAAATCACCTGAGGAAATGCGAGCGCTCTTTGCCGATTGTCCCGATGCTCTGGACGCAACGCTGGAGATCGCGAAGGAATGCTCCGTAGAGCTCGATTTCAAAACGCGCTTTTATCCTGTCTATATTCCCCCTAGCCTGGAGGGGAAGGCCTTTACTAAAGAGGAGCGAGTCGCCGCTGCCGCCGATTTCTTAAAAGAGCTGTGCAATGGATCGATCGAGACACGGTACACCCCTGATATTCTTGCAAAGGTCCAAGAAAAATATCCCGAGCAGAATCCCATGCATGTCGTCCGCGATCGATTGAATATGGAGCTGGAGATCATCATCTCCAAGGGGATGTGCGACTACCTGCTGATCGTTTTTGATTTTATCGCCTGGGCCAAGAGGCAGGGGATTCCGATGGGGCCGGGAAGAGGATCGGGCGCCGGGTCGATCATCCTTTATTTGATTGGGATCACCGATATTGAACCGCTCCGCTTCAATCTCTTTTTCGAGCGTTTCATCAACCCGGAACGTTTAGCCTACCCCGATATTGACGTCGACATCTGCATGGACCGAAGGTCGGAAGTGATCGATTATACAGTCCGCAAATATGGGAAAGACAAGGTCGCCCAGATCATCACCTTCGGCACCATGAAGGCGAAGATGGCGATCAAAGATGTGGGCCGGGTGCTCGGCATTCCTTTGCCCAAGGTCAATGCGATCGCCAAACTTGTCCCCGAAGAGTTGAATATCACGCTAGATAAAGCGCTGGAACAAGATCCCGAACTGCGGCAGCAGTATGAAACGGACCCGGAAGTGCGCCGGCTCTTGGATATTGCAAAAAAATTGGAAGGATCGGTGCGCAACACAGGAATCCATGCGGCCGGACTGATCATTTCTGCAGATCCGATCATGGACCGGATCCCGATCTGCCTTGCAAAAGATTCTGAGATGGCGGTGACCCAGTTTTCCATGAAGCCTGTGGAATCGGTCGGGATGCTGAAGATCGACTTTTTGGGGCTCAAGACGCTGACGACAATTCAGAAAGCGGTCGATGCCGTCAAAAAAACGGAAGGGACCGCGATCGATTGGGTCCGTTTGCCGCTCGATGACAAAACAACCTTTTCTCTTCTCAATCATGGACATACCTTGGGCGTCTTCCAGCTAGAGTCCGGGGGAATGACCGACTTGTCGAAACAGCTGCACATCGACTGCTTTGAAGAGATCATCGCCGTCGGGGCCCTCTATCGCCCGGGCCCGATGGAGATGATCCCCTCCTTCATCAACCGAAAACATGGCAAAGAGAGCCTCGATATCGACCATCCGCTGATGAAGGACATTCTTTCGGAAACTTATGGGATCATGGTCTATCAAGAACAGGTGATGCAGATCGCCGGCCGCTTGGCCGGCTATTCCTTAGGGGAAGGAGATGTGCTGCGCCGCGCGATGGGGAAAAAAGACAAAGAGGAGATGTCCAAGCAGCGGGAAAAGTTCCGCGAAGGGGCCCTCAAAAATGGGATCGACGCCGCGACCTCCATGAGAGTCTTTGACAAAATTGAAAAATTCGCTTCCTACGGGTTTAACAAGTCTCACGCGGCCGCCTACGCCTATCTGACCTATGTGACCGCCTATATGAAAGCACATTATCCGAAAGAATGGATGGCCGCCTTGATGACGACCGACCTTGACGATATCTCAAAGGTCGCCAAGATTATTCGGGAATGCCAGTCGATGTCGATCGCGATCCTTCCTCCCGACGTGAACGAATCGGACATCGAATTTGTCGCAACGCCCCGCGGCATCCGCTTTGCCTTAAGCGCGATCAAAGGGGTTGGCGAAGGCGTTGTTGAAGTCATCATTACAGAAAGAAAGCGGTCCGGGGCCTTTCTATCCCTGTATGACTTTCTAAAGCGGATCGATACGAAAAAAGTGGGAAAAAAAGTGATCGAACATTTGGCCGAGGCCGGATGTTTTGATTTCACGGGATGGACGCGCAAAGCCTTGCTCGCGAGCGTCGACCCGATATATTCCGCCGCCTCGAAGGACCAAAAGGAAACCGCGCGCGGCATCATCGACCTCTTTTCTCTCCTCGAAACGGCCCAGCCCGAATTTTCGGCTCCGCCTGCCATTGAGGGAGAAGTGCCCAAACAGCACCTCCTCAAAAGGGAAAAAGAGCTCCTCGGGTTCTACTTGACAGGCCATCCCATGGATGACTTTCGGGAGCAAATTCAAGGACTTTCTTGTATTCCTTTTCATGAGCTGGCAGAATTGGAGCACGATGTCGTGTTTAGAGCCGCGTTCATTGTGGAGGCGGTCCAGCTCCGCATCTCTTCCAAGAGCCAGAGGAAGTTTGCGATCTTGACGATCAGCGACGGCATGGAACAGTATGAACTGCCCATCTGGCCGGAGCTCTATGAAGAAAAGGGGCACCTGCTCGTCGACGGCCAGCTGCTTGCCGCCGTGTTGCAGATCGATAAAAAGGAAGAGACGCTAAAACTGCAGTGCAAATGGCTGGGCGACTTGACACAGCTGGATGAAAAGGGATGCACCGAGGCTTTTGACCGCGCAAAGAGGCAGGGGAAAATGAACGACAAAATCAACAAACAGAAAAAAGAAGAGGTCCCTTCCCAGTTGACCTTGAGGATTGATGCAGAGGCCTGCCGCTTGAGCCACATTTTAGAACTTAAAGATCTCTTCCGCACCTATCCAGGAAATTGTCCGATCCACATCGAATTTTGCATTAGCGATCAAAAAGTGAGCGCGCTCGCCATCGATTCCACCTGGGGAGTGACCCTCCATCCCCAACTGGAAGAGCGCTTGCGCACGTTTCCCTCGATTAAATCGATAAAAAAATAGGACCTTTATGAATATTATTTTCTCCCTGATCTTATTAGCGGCCCCCATGTCCTTGTCTGTGCAGGAACATTATAGCGCCGCTCTGATTGCATACGAAACGGAAAACTGGAAAGAGCTGGTGCTGCACGCCGACGCGGTGGCCAAAAATTTCACGACCACCCCATTCGCCGAAGAAGCCCAATTCTTTCTTGGTATCGGCTACTTTCACTTAGGCGAGTATGAAACAGCGAACAAACAACTCTCCGGCTACCTCAAAAAACAGGTTGCTCCCAAGCACTTCCAAGAGGCGATGGAGATCAAGTTTGCGATCGCGGAAAAATATCGGGAAGGCGCAAAGAAGCATCTGCTCGGATGGAGGACGCTGCCGAAGTGGGAGCCCGCCCAGGAAGAGGCCCTCAAACTCTATGATGAGGTCACGACAGGTCTTCCCAATCATGACATCGCCGCAAAAGCGCTCTACGGCAAAGCGCAGCTTTTATTTGCCCAGCAAGATTATTCGGAAGCAGTCGAGGTTTACCTGACCCTCATCCGAAGATTTCCCAAGCATGAACTGGCCCCTGAAGCTTACATCGCCATCGGAGGAGTCCATTTGACCCAATCTAAAATGGAATATCCCAATCCCGACTTTCTCGAACTTGCAGAACTCAACCTGCGCAAGTTCCGCCAAGATTTTCCGAGCGATGAACGGATTTCCAAAAATGAAGAGATGATCCTCGAGATGAAGGAAGTCTACGCAGGTTCACTGTATGAGACCGCAAAATTTTACGAGCGGACGAAAAAGCCTGACGCCTCGATCATCTATTACACAAAAATTCTCGATAAGTTTCCCGAAACGAAAGTCGCAGAGCGCGCCGAGCAACGTTTGAGCGTTTTGAAGAAATGATAAACTTTGCGTCTTTGCGTCTTTGCGTCTCTGCGTTTAATCTTCTTCTACGTCAGAATCTTGCCAAAAAATGGCTGTGCTTGATTTTACTCATGATGAGTTCCTGCGGATACCGATTTGCAGGTGACGGCGAGCAAAAAACGGTCACCATCCCCTACGTGATCGGGGATGTGGAGGGACAACTCACGAACGCTCTGATCCGGCAGATCTCTTCCACCTCTCAATTTCGTTACCATCCTTCTCATGGGCAACTCATCCTTAAAGTGGAGCTCATCCAAGATGTGAATGATAAAATCGGCTTCCGCTACCAGCGCAAAGAGGACCCGAAGTCGGCAGATAAGAATAAAATTAAAAAGCATCTATTCCCCACAGAAAATCGGCGCACGCTCACAGCTCAAGTGTCGCTCATTTCTTCCGCCACCGATGATATCGTTTATGGTCCTCTAACTGTTTCCGCCAATGCCGATTATGATTACATCGATGAGGGTTCCCTTTACGATCTTACCTATGAGATTGCCCCCGAAGAATTTATACCGATCCTCCGCTTTTCCGAAGGGCAATTAGATTCTATCGAAGGGGCGCAAGATGATGTGCTCACTCCTGTCTATCGCAGACTCGCCCAAAACATCTTGAGCGCTCTGTTTAACGAACTCTCCAACTGATTCCTTGACTCTCATTCGGATGATTTGCTAACCTCGTGCCTTCGCAAACCACAAGGGAGTATCGACGATGACAACCACACAGACCGTAACACCAGCAGAAAGCTCTTGCCTCAGTTTAACAATCAATGCTGTTCAACGTGCCGCTCATTCTTTTTATGAGACAGTAAAGCGTGTCATCTCCGCCGTATGGGAGTTTTTCGCAGGCTCTTCCAGTCAACCCGCTCTATCAACACCTGTGACGAATGCAGTCATCCCTCCCACAAACACTCCAAACACAGCGGCACTGCCCCCTGCAACTGCCAACTCTGCAGTGGCAAACACCGTCACAGCACAAGCCGTGATTGCGGCAACGCCAGCCGTCGCTCCTGCAGCAGCCGCACCTTCAGTTCCCGTAGTCGCGCCAAGAGCAGATGCACCCGCAGGTACTGCAGCAGCTCCCGCACTAACTTCAGCGGCAAGATTAGCCACAGATCCTGCAGTAGTAAATGTCTCAGCGCCTGCGTCAACAGCCCCTGCAGCCGCAACCGCAACAGCTGCAACCTCTCCGGCAACAGAATTTAGACATTCCTCAGGTTCCGACTCTTCTTCAGATGCGGGTTTAGCGGAATTTGTCAGCCTAGGCACAGGGCCCGTAGCAGCGGAAACATCGGCCGTGGCTCCTGCAGCAGCTCATGTGCCAGCGCCTGCTGCTGTGGCGGCATTGCCTACTGCGTCAGAATTGCCAAGACGGCCTGCGTGCGGGAAGAAATTGCCCACAACAGCGGCCTTTGATGGGATCAGTCCAGCGGCAGCTAGAGCAACGTTACGCACTGTGGCCGGGCCCAGGTCGTCTACAAGTACGGCCTCGGCTCCAAGGACTGTTGCCCCAGTAATGCTCCCACGCGCAGCAGCAACCGGACTTGCCGCTCCTTCCACCAGCGCACCCTCCACAGCTTCTTCTTCAACGTCAGCATTTGCAAGCGCAGCACTCTCAACTATCGCTACTGGCGGGGCAAACGATTTTTCTATGACACTGGGTGAACACGAGGCATTGGCTGCGCTGGCGCAGGGTCGTTCAGAACAAACTATTGTACGTACTCGCGAGGGATATGATGTTCGAATGTCAGTTGGTGAGTATGAGGCATTAAGTAGAGCGGCGCGCAGCGAAGCTCTAGCCTCGGCGCTACCCCTTCCACCTACCGGAGCTACTCCACCAGCTAATTTTGCCTTTCATCCCGTGGACCATTCACCTGATGTGGAGTGCATGGGAAATGCTGAAGACGCTCAGAGAATAACGGAAAACGCGCGCCTTCTCGTTGAAGGTTATATTCGGGGAGAGCTTGTCTAAGCGGTGGCCCTAAGGCTTCTTGCCCATGGAAGAAATGAGCGCCTCGGTGTCTTGAACTTCTGTGAGGAAGTGCTGGAGGATCTTGAGAATGTATTTGGGAGTGTTGTAAACTCCGGTGGTGGAAAAGACAATCTCGAGATGAGGTTTGTTTTGCGCGACAAGAGCGATGAAGGTGGTCGTCGAAGAAAGAGAGTCTACGGTCTTCGGAACGATCCAAATCGCAAACTGGTCGTTGAATAACGTCACTTTGTCCACGGTCTCGATTACGTGGAAGTAGTGGGACAGGTTGTCGGTCGTTAAGTTTTGTTCGAGTTGGGCATGAGAGAGGAGTCCTAAGTCGTTGAGGAGCCCGATATTAACTGTGATGATGCCGTCGGGAACCCACTTTGCGAGGTTCTGGGAAAACTCTCGATAAGCATCTTCGAGCTGATTGGGGTTGATCATACCATCTCCGATTTGTTATACCTTGCCATATCTTGAGTCTAACCCCTCATTGGACCGTTTGTCAACATATTTTTTACTATTGAATAGTTGAGAATTATTTTAAAGGACAAGGATGAAATCTCTAATCTTCTTCTGCTGCGTATGGATGTTAACCGCTGAGGCTAAACCGCTTAAGGTGGATGTCGCGGCCCAGTCGGCAATTTTGATCAATGCGGAAACCGGAGCGGTCCTCTACGAAAAAGAGAGCCATAAGCCCTGTTTCCCGGCGAGTACCACCAAAATCGCAACGGCCCTTTATGCCTTAGAGAAGAAGGGAGGGGCCTTAAACGATGTCGTGCAGGCGACGCCGGAAGCCCTAGCGCTGCGAAAAGGGGCGCAGTCTCCTCCGCACCGGTTGATACCGGATGGGACCCACATGGGGCTCAAGACAGGGGAGGAGCTGCCGCTGCAGGCGTTGATCCATGGGTTGATGCTGGTCTCCGGCAACGATGCTGCCAATGTCATCGCCGAGCATGTTTCGGGCGATGTTCCCCGGTTTATGGAGGAGTTAAACGCCTACCTGCGCGCCCACGGGATCCATGAGACGAACTTCTGCAATCCTCATGGTATTCATGTTGAGGAACATAAAACCACCGCCAACGATTTGGCGAAGATGGCGCAGCTGGCATTAAAACACCCTACATTTAGAGAGGTTGTAAAAACGGTCCACTTTACCCGGCCTGAAACGAACAAACAGCCCGCCTCTACGCTCACCCAAATGAATAGGCTTTTAAAACCGGGAGCCTCCTATTATCCCAAAGCGATCGGCATTAAGACCGGCTACCATTCAAACTCAGGGCCCACGTTAGTGGCTGCGGCAGAACATGAGGGACGGACGCTGATTGCTGTCATTCTCGGCGCTGTCGATGGGACGCGCCGTTTTAAGGATGCAATCGCCCTTTTTGAAGCGGCTTTTTCTCAAAAGCCCATCCAACGCGTCTTCTTCTCCAAGCGGTATGATCTCTTTTCCTGCCAAGTCAAAGGGGCTAAGGATAAATTAGAGGCCGCGCTTCCCGAAGATCTGACGTATGAATATTATCCTGCGGAAGAGCCGCAGGTGACAGCCCTGATTCATTGGAGCCGGAAAAAACTTCCCATCAAGGAGGGAGACGTTGTCGGGGAAATGCGGCTGATGACGGCGGACCACAAGATGCTGAAGAGCGCGCTGCTCTACGCCGTGAGGGGATTAGAGGGAACCTATTGGTTTCAAGCCAAGGCGTTCGTCGGAGAGCATTTTATTTTGATTTTGATCGTGGGATCTTTGATGCTGGGCATTGCCTTCGCTCTTTTGTATTTCAAGAAAGAGGCGGAGGAAGTCGCTGAGTGAAAGTTCTTCGGGGCGCAACGTCCCGGGGACACCAGCGCGCTCTAGGGCCGATTCGATGGCGGGAAAAACAGGTTTTAGCGACGCGCGGAGCATTTTGCGCCGTTTCCCAAAGGCTGTGCGCGTTAACAGGAAAAATTCTTCTGCGGGGACCTCTTTTGGCGTTTCTCTGAGATCAAGCTTGATCACTGCGGACTGCACCTTTGGGGCCGGGAAAAAACAGGTGGGCTCTACGGTAAAGCTGTAGGCTGCCTTGCAATAATATTCCAGAAATAGCGTTAGCGAACTATAGGCAGAGGTTCCGCGCTCTGCCGTCATACGCTGCCCCACTTCTTTTTGCACCATCACAGTGATCGAAGAAAAGTGAGCATGCATGGGCAGCAGCTTGGCAAGGACGGGGGTGGTAATGTGGTAGGGAAGATTGGCGACGACTTTTGCTCTTTGTGGGATCTCAAATGAAAAGGCGAGGACATCTTCGCAGAAGACCGTCAAACGCCCGTCTTCGGTTTGGAGGCGCGCTAAAGATTCTGCAAAGACCGGATCTTTTTCAATTGCCATCACATGAGCCCCGGCTTGGAGAAGGACTTGTGTGAGGGCTCCGGGGCCGGGCCCAATTTCCACAATCAGGTCCCCGGGCTTTACATCGGCAACTTTCACGATTTTTCGCAGGATGTTGCCATCGATCAAAAAATTCTGCGAGAGCGACTTTTTCGCTCTCACGTTCAAACTGCTGAGAAAGCTGTGCAGCTGGCTGGGTTGATAGATCATTTCAGGACAAACGGGACGAAATCGGGTGGGAGGGACTCGCGCATGTGCTTTTCGTCAAAATTGTAGCGTTGGCGCAGTTTGGAGGCATAGACGGCTGTCTCTCTCGCCATCGCTTGTTGGATAAGCTGGTTTTCGATGTTCATCGCCACTTTTTCAAATGGGGGCGGCTCGTGCATGACGTGGTCTTTGAGATAAAAAATACGGTAGACATTGGTTTTGTCCGCGCGGCTTACCTGGGATACCGGCGGGCTAAAAGATCCCTTCGTGAGGTTCATCAAGACTTCTTTGTGCGATTTGGCCACCTCTTTGTCAGTGACGGCGTAGTCTTGAGAGACCTGGATCGCGATGCCTTCCTGCTTGAGCGTCTCGGCGGTGTCTTGGAAGGACTTTTTTTCCTTAGACAGGAGGGCGAACGCTTTGTCGGCAATCAATTGTCCCACATCTGCCTGCGGAGCGCGGATGGAGAGGACCTGATATTTCCACTCTTCAACAGGTGGATTTTTCTGAACGTATTCTTTATAGGTCTTTTTGACCTCTTGCGGACTGATCCCTTGCAAGGCGCGCGAGTTGGCCTTGAACCAGGTCATCTGCTGCACAATCTTTTCTTGATAGATCATCGTCTTTGCTTCTTCATAGGTGACGTTCAGAGCATCGAGCGTTGAGATGACGTTAGGGCCGAATCGCTCCTGCATGGTCTCGCGCACATCAGAGTCGGAAATTTTTAAGTCTTTTCCTTCCGCATCCGCCATGATCAGCTCGGTATTGATCATCTCATCGAGTATCGGTTTCCAGTTTTGCATGTAGTACTGATATCTCGCCGCTTTTGAATCCAAGTATTGAGGATAGCGCTGGCTCATATGGACATCCATCTGCTTCATCACATCAAGGAGAGAAAAAGCTTTGCCATGGACATTGGCTAAAATGCGGTTGTTCACGATCAGCTCTTCCGTTTCCTCCATCAGAGGGTAGGGAATGTTCGCATGAACGGCAAGCGGGCTCAAGGCTAAGAGGAGCGCAAGTAATCTTTTCATGGATACCATCGTAACAAATTAGTTCTTTTTCAGGATAGCGCCGAAAAAGCCATCCATCCCTTTGCTCTGCGGAAAGGTGAAGAAGAGATCGCCCGCAAGCGACAGGTTAAACGTTTCTTGAAAATAACGGATCTGGTCCTGGTTTTCTTCGGGAAAAACGCTGCAGGTGGCGTACACAATTTTACCGTCGTCTTTTAAGAACTCCAACGCTTTTTTAAAGATCTCGCGCTGCTCGCTCGCGAGGCGGGGGATCATTTCAAGCTCAAATTTCCACTTCATATCGGGATTGCGGCGGAGGGTGCCCGATCCGCTGCAGGGGGCGTCGACAAGGACCCAGTCCATTTTCTTTTTGAGAAGGGAAGTTTTGGGATCGTCGGGATAAAAAATCTGCGCATTTTGCACCCCGGCGCGTTTCAGCCGTTTTTTTGCCTCCTCAAGGGCCTGGCGGCGAATATCGTGCAAATAAATTTGTCCTTTTCCCTGCGTTGCCGGGGCAAACGCAAGCGTTTTTCCTCCAGATCCTGCGCAATAGTCCAAGATGTGATCGCCCGGTTTTGCTCCGACCAAGGCAGCGACACGCTGACTCCCTTCGTCCTGGATTTCAAAAAGGCCGTTTTTAAATTCTTCCATCGCAAAAAAGTTTAGCTTGTGTTGGAACACAAGGCCGACATCTGATGTAGGGCAGTAGGAGATTGAATACTGATCTTTCCACTTCTGAAATAATTCCTCGCGGGAAATTTTTAATGTGTTCACACGAAGGGTGACGGGGGCCTGTTCATTGGAGACGAGGCAGAGAGAGGAGGCTATTTTTTCCCCGTAATGTTTTTCCAGCTGTTGGAAGTAAATTTTAGGGAAGCTGACGCGTATGTGCGGGGGAAGCGCCTCGGTGTTAAGAGTATGCATCTGAAGATAGAGCTGATACCGTTTTTCCCAGGAGGGGGTATCAACGCAAAAATAATCGAGCAGCCCTCTCCAGCGGGTCATTCCGTAGACGGTGTCGCTAATCCATTTTCTGTCCTTGGACCCCACGGCGGTATGGGCCCGAAAATATTGGCTCATATACACGTCAAGGGGCAATCCGCGCGGCGCGAATGAATTTAAAATAGAAAAAAGATGGTGTTCACGAAATGAATGGCGCATATCAACTTGAATTTAGATAAAATAATTGCGCCATTGTAACACGAACGTTTGAAAGAGTCAAACGTTTGGGTAAGCAGAGATAGGGGATTATTAATGGATTTTTTTGAAGGGTGTTTCCATAGATCATGTCGGGGACATGGCACTTCGTATCCATGTCCCCGACATGTATAAAGGGACGCTACTGCTGAGAAATAATTGTAAACAACGTTCGGTTCTATTGCCTTGAATCGTATTACTGCATTATGATAACTTGATGTAAAAATCAAACCAGAAAGCAAACCGGCCTTTTACTTTTGAGACCTTCCTCAGGATCGAATTATGGCAATCCTCCAAGTCATCCTTGCTGCTGTGGGCAGACTCTGCTTGAGTCTGATGTTCATTCTTGCCGCGTTAAATAAAATCTTGGATTGGCAAGGGGCTGAACTGAATCTCACTAATGCTCTCAATGAATGGGTCCATTATACTCAGGGCATTGAGTGGGCCCAAAAAATCTTTGACGAGTTGCTTCCCCGCGTTTCCTTGCTGCTGCTCGTGAGCTGCCTGATGCAGCTTGTGGGCGCTCTTTTGCTTCTTTTTGGGCACAAGCTCCGGTTCGCTGCACTCCTTTTAGCTTTGGTTTTAGCCCCCTATATCGTGTTATTTCACCATTTTTGGTTTTTGCAGGACGCCGAAAGGAGCGTTCAAACGACCATGTTTCTACAAAACTTAAGCATTTTGGGCGGTCTTCTCCTCCTGCTAGCCTACGGCGGTGGTGGGAAAGGGAAGAAATCGGAAGATGCTTAATCTAATCATATCTTGGGCCATCGTCGCTTTTGGACAGCCGAGCTGGGTTCCAATCCTGGGTCCTGTCGCTGCGGTTTGCGGGTTCGCCCTGTTTTGGAAAACCGTCGTTTCGCTGAACAAAGTGCAGAAATTTTGGCGCGGGACCTTATGGTTTGCCTGTGTCGAGCTGATCCATTTGTCCTGGATGACCTCGATTGACTATCAAGGATTTTATATTTTATTTTCCTACGCCGCCATCGCTCTCTGGATGGGGGCGCAGTTCGGCTGTTTAACCCTTTTGATCACCCAGCCCTTTAATCTAGGTAAGGCCCTTACTGCCGCTGCCCTTTGGACGCTTATGGAGTGGGGTAGGCTCCATATTCTCTGCGGTTTTTCTTTCAATCCTGTCGGATTAGCTCTCACAAGTTACACGGTGCCGATGCAGTTTGCTGCCCTTTTTGGGGTGCTGGGGCTTTCGTTTTGGGTGATGCTGGTCAACGGGGCGGTTTTGGCGGCGCGCAGCCGCAAGGCAATGGGTGGCGCCGCTGTTTTAGCGCTCATTCCCTACGCATTTGGCTTGGCGCATGTAGCTTTCCAAGAAAAAAGTTTTATCCGGGAGCAAAAAAATCTTCAGCCCCTAACGATTGCCTTAGTGCAGCCGGGGCTTTTGCCCTCAGAAAAGATCCCTCTCGCAGAATACCCCAGAGATTTTATTTCACCCTGGGAACAATGGGTCCATATTCTTCGCTACCTCAAAGAACAAAATAAAAAAAGTTTTGACTTGATTGTTCTTCCCGAGGCGGTCGTTCCCTTCAGTTCAGGGGCCTGTATCTATAATTATGGGGACGTTCTCCAAATTTTATATCGGGAGCTCGGCCCGGAAATCCAGGATAGGCTGCCCCCCTTAGCGGGGTCATTTGGCAATGCAGAGAAGGTTTCCAATGCATTTTGGGCCCAGGCGATTGCGAACTATTTTCATTCTGAACTGATTGCTGGAATGGATGAAGAAGATAGACGGGATAAAAAATATTACAGTGCAGCCTTCCACTTTATTCCCGGAGCCCATCAGGTCAATCGTTACGAAAAACAGGTGCTGGTTCCCTTGGCTGAGTACTTACCGTTTGAATGGTGCCGCAGCTTTGTCGCCTATTATGGAATTGTAGATTTTTTTACTCCGGGAGGGGAAACTAAAGTTTTTAAGAATAAAATTCCCTTGTCGATTTCTATCTGCTATGAAGAGACCTTCTCCAATCTCATTCGGGAAGGAAGGGTCAAAGGGGCGCGCCTTTTTGTGAATGTGACAAATGATAATTGGTATCCCGGCTCCCGTCTGGCCGCGCAACATTTTGATCACGGCAAGCTCCGAGCGATAGAAAACGGGGTCCCCCTCCTTCGGGCCTGTAATAGCGGGATCACCGCCGGTGTCGATAGTTTGGGCCGCACGCTTTATCAGATGGAAGAAGAAAAAAAAGGGGCGGTTTATTTCGAATTCATCCCTTATACCTTTCAAACCTTGTATACAGTTTGGGGAGATCTAGGGATTATTTCAGTATGCATTCTCTCTTTGATCGGGGTGTTCGTTGCCCAAAAGAAATTTTTAAGAAAGTGAAAAACAAACAAATTTAACCAATTGCGATCTTTTCTCGTCTTATTGTAGTCTAGTACCGTTTCGAAGTCTCATCTGTAAGATTTGATAGTTTGTTGCGAAGACCAAAAACACAGGTTCTTCCCCTCCTTAAGGTGTCGACCCAAAGTTAAAATGTCACAGAAAATTTTTAAACCTTGCTGAAAATAGGTAATTGGGCTAACTTTTTATAGTTTAAAGAAGTTCAGAAAGTGATTACTGAGGTATCGTTTGACACTAACGACAGAGCTAGAGCTGCAAAAAGGATCGATGGTCAGCCAAAGACAGCGCACGTTGAAGGTCTCTATCCATTTGTCGGGCCATGCTTTATTTACAGGGACGCACGTCCATCTCAAGATCCATCCTGCGACGGCCGGGTCCGGCATCGTTTTTCAACGGACCGATTTGCCAAACCGTCCCCGGCTGAGCGCCAAACTCGAACATGTGCAGGCAACGCCCAGATGCACGATTTTAGGTCATGAAGGTGTTATCATTCAAACAGTTGAACATCTTCTTTCCGCGCTGCTTGCTTGCGGAATCGACAATGCTTTGATTGAAATTGACGGAGCAGAATTGCCGATATTTGATGGAAGCGCCCTGGTATTTGTTGAACAGATTGAAGCTGCCGGCGTTCTAGAGCAAGAAGAGCTTAAAGCTGTTTACCGTCTGAGGGCTCCCGTTTCTTGGTCGCAAGGCGATGTGCACTTGGTCGCTCTCCCGTCCGATGAATATCGGATCACCTACACCCTATCTTATCCCCACTCTTCCGTCGTCGGAACACAATATTATTCTGTACAGGTAAATGAGGATCGTTTTAAAAAGGAAATTGCACCCTGTCGCACTTTCTGCATTTATGAGGAAGTGGCCCCTCTGGTCGAAAAAGGTTTGATCAAAGGGGGAGGTTTGGAGAACGCGGTGATCATTAAAGACAACCGAGTTGCCAATCCCGGAGGCCTTCGCTTCCCCGACGAAATGGTGCGCCATAAAATATTAGATGTGATCGGAGATCTTTCGTTGATGGGCTTTTCTTTTCTAGCACATATCATCGCGGTCCGTTCAGGTCATAGCTCTAATGTGGCATTTGCCAAACAGGTACTTACTAAGATGGAGAGATTGTAATGTCTGCAACGGTTGCTCATAAGCCTCCTGTCATTTTTGATGCGAAAGAGATCATAAAAATTCTGCCGCATCGCTATCCCTTTTTATTGGTCGATAGAATTGTTCATCTGAACATTGAGGAAAACATCATCATTGGTCAAAAGAATGTGACCGTGAACGAACAGTTTTTTGTCGGACATTTTCCCGGAGTGCCTATCATGCCTGGGGTGTTGATCTTGGAAGCTCTCGCCCAAACAGGCGGGATCCTGATCCACCAGAAAGGATACACCCGGCAGATTGCTTTGCTGCTCACGATTAATAATGCAAAGTTCCGCAGGCCCGTGGTGCCCGGAGATGTTCTACTTTTGCATGCGACCGGCATGCACGTCAGTGCAAAAGGGGGAAGGATCGTAGCCAAAGCGACCGTAAATGACCAACTTTGTGTAGAAGCTGAAATAGGGTTTGCCCTTGTTGATAGGGACCAGCTCTGATTATTCAAAATTTAAAAGAATTGGAATCACATGTCTAAAATACATCCTGCCGCAATTATAGAGCCCGGTGCACAGATCGGGAAGAATGTAACAGTCGAAGCGTATGCCATCATCAAAGGCACCGTAGTTTTAGAAGATGATGTCGTGATCAAGTCTCATGCCTATATCGATGGGAACACGACCATTGGCCAGGGGACCGTCGTATGGCCGTCGGCGAGCATCGGGACGAAAACGCAAGATCTTAAGTTCCGCGGAGAAAAAACCTATGTGATCATTGGTAAATTCTGTGAGATCCGCGAATTTGTGACCATCAATTCCTCTTGCCAGGAAAATTCCGTGGTCCGTATCGGCGACCATTGCTTGATTATGGCCTACTGCCATGTCGCCCATAATTGCGTGATCGGAAATCGCGTCATTATGGCAAACAATGCCATGTTAGCTGGGCACGTCACCGTCGAAGATTTTGCTATTATCGGCGGCATGACCCCCGTCCACCAATTTTCTCGCATCGGCTGCTATGCCATGGTAGGGGGCTTGAGCCGTATCACGCACGATGTCCCTCCCTACACAATCGGCGCGGGGGTTCCCTACAAACTCGGCGGCCTTAACTTAGTGGGCCTGAAAAGACAAGGGTTCCCTTATGAAGTGCGCCGCGATCTGACCAGGGCTTTCCGGCTAACCTATCGTTCAGGGCTTCATTTGACCGAAGCGATTGAAAGAATCCAAGACGAGATCGAGATCACCCCTCACATCCAACATTGGCTTGAGTTCTGCCGCAATTCCCGCCGAGGTTTGATCGGACTGCAAGGGATTGCCCATGAACCCCAAGAAGATTTTGAAGAGTTTGAAGAGCTGCTAGAAGAAGGCGTCTAAAAACCTGGAATGAAGATCGTATTTTTTGGGACTTCCCCTTTTGCCGCTCGCATTCTTTCTTTTTTACTTTCTCAAAACGTAGAAATTTTGGCTGTCGTGACAAGACCTGACCGCCCTCGCGGAAGGTCGCAGCAGCTTACACCTCCTCCCGTTAAAGAAGCCCTAAACCAAGACATCCCCGTCCATCAGCCTGAAAAAGCCTCCACACCCGAATTTGCCGCAACCTTGGCAGAATACAAAGCAGACCTCTTCGTTGTGGTCGCTTATGGGGAAATCATTAAGCAAAATATCTTAGACATCCCCAAATGGGGGTGCATCAATATCCACGCCAGCCTGCTTCCCAAATACCGCGGAGCCGCACCCATGCAGAGATGCCTCCTGGCAGGGGATCCCCTTACCGGGGTCACCATCATCGAGATGGTCCTCAAGATGGATGCCGGAGATATGCTGGGGACCGCAGAGGTCGCTGTTTCCCCTTCGATGACATGCGGTGAATTAGAAGAAAAACTTGTCACAGCGTCATGTCCGCTACTTCTAAAAATTTTGCATGACTTTGAACAGGGGACAGTCAAAAGAATTCCCCAAAATCAGGATGGCGTAACGTTTGCGCACAAAATCACTCCTGAAGATGAAAAAATTAACTGGACAGACCCTGCCCAAGACCTTCATAACCGCATTAGAGCGCTTTCTCCCGCTCCGGGAGCCTGGTGCACCCTCTGGGTGGGCAGTGAAGCAAAAAGGCTTAAAATCAAACGTTCTGCCCCTATTTTAGAAAAGAAGGGCCAGCCAGGAGAAATTTTAGTCTTTGATGCTAAGGAGGGATTGCAGATCGCGTGCGGCCAAGGCGCCCTTGCCCTCCTCGAGGTTCAGCTCGAGGGAAAGAAGACAATGAAAACTGAAGATTTTATTAAAGGGGTTCATTGTTCAATTTCATTTCTATAATGAAATTATTTTTCGATTTAATCTAACTAAGTATACATGTTATAATACTGTATTATGACAAGTTACATTACAAAATATATTCCAGATTTTCCTTATAAGAAGCAAATCTTCAACGGGACCTCCCTTGCTTTAGATTGGATGGAGCGCCTCAACCCGGAACATACCGTTTCTCGGATTTGGGGTCAGTTTAAAGATAAAAAAGGTATTTTAGATGATCTCGCCAAGCCGCTCAAGCTGAACAAAAAGGTCGTCAAACTGCAGGACGAATATCGTGTTTGGAATGATTGGCAGTTGAATAAATCTTTAGAGGTTGTCCGCGCAGGCGCTGATGTGGTGAAAGTGGCGATTAGTTCCGTAAAAGTCATCAATCGTTACGCGTTCTCTTTTCTGCCGCCGTTAATCAAGGCAGCTCTGACTTCAGTAGCGGCAGGCGCCGGGCTTTCTGCGAGCGCTGCTCTTGTGGGGATCAATTCCTATCGACTGTATGAGTACAGCGATGTCACTGTAACGGGAGAAAACGCCCTCATCCAAGCTGCGTCGCGCTTTGTGACCAGCGTTTATGGCCTCATTGCCGCCATCTTGATGACAGTGGCGTTATTTATTCACATCCCCATTTCTTCCTTCCTCATCCTAGCACTCTTCACCTGCATGTACCTCACCGAAATCTTCTCAGACACCTGGATCACTTTTTAAGAAAAGAAAGATCAGGAAATGTCTAAAATAAAATTTCCAGGAATTCAGGAGGAGTGCTTCCATAGATCATGTCGGGGACACCACACTCCGTGTCTGGCGTCCCCGACATGTGTAAAGGGGCAGCACTGTAAAGAAAATAGTTTTGAACAATTTCGCCTTTTCCGCTGCTGCGGGAAAGGCTCCTCAAACTCTGTTGTCGACAAGTAGCGAAAGATTTGTTATAAAACCTCTGCATGATGATTGCCTGTGACAAATGATTTTATGAAAATTTAGGGCTTATGACTCCCAGTTCAGCTGATATCTCATCGATGGATCGCTTTTCTGCGTACTTCTATTCAGCGACTTCGCTGTATGCAGCAGGGCGGACCGCCTGGAGCCTCGTTAAGTTTCAGGAGGCTTGCACCCTAGAGAAAGGGCTGGCTTTGTTTGTCGATACCGTCTATTTGTGCGCCTCAACGGTGACTTTTATCTATACAGCAAATAAAGTCCGATGGCTCTCTTGGGCGATCCCCCATAAATTTGAGAGAACGCTCAATTTCTCCTCTTTGATCATCCAAATTATTTCTGGAGAGCATTCGTTAAAAGTGCGCACTCCGGGCGTAGACCCCTACCCTATGATCCGTCAGGCCTATGTCGTGGCCACAGTGATTTTCGCAGTGCTGGAAGTGATCACCCTTTTTTACGTCAACTCGGTCACAAATGCCCTATATTGCACTTTTATGGTGACCAGTTTTAGCCTTCTAGGGGTGGGAAGCTATCTCACGCATTCCTCGCCGTCTCCGGGAGCCGCTCCAAATGCCGCACCCTAAGCTTTCCCTATGGGAATGGGCCCTGATTTCTGCCGTGTTTGGGGCGATCGCCTCGCTAATTGTGATCATTTTTCTCGAAAATTGTTGAAAAAATATCTGAGAAGGAACTATCCTAGCACATTAGATGAGAGGCTCGGAGAAATTTTGATTGTGTAAAAATCAAGAATTTTGATAGCCTTTCCGCTTTGGCGAGATTTGAGAAGTAACCTAGTCTAATCGCTTCCGCCTTCCACTCTGTTTTTTAAGGAAAAATTATGACACTAAAGATCATAGGAAGAAAAAAAGGTATGACGCGGCTCTTTGATGAGAAGGGCGATGTTGTCGTTTGTACCGTAATTGCCGTCGAGCCTAATGTCGTCACCCAGATTAAGCATAAGGATAAGGAAGGCTATAACGCCCTGCAATTATCCGGGATTGTGGCGAAGGGGGGCCGTCGCGGAAATGTGACCAAGCCATTGGTTGGGCACTATGCGAAAGCGGGTGTTGAGCCTAGATTATACATGAAGCAGTCGAAAGTGGAAAATACGGAGTCTTATGCCCTCGGGCAAGAGATCGGCGTCGCCTATTTTTCCGACAACCAATTTGTCGATGTGACAGGGACGTCAAAGGGGAAAGGGCACCAAGGGGTAATTAAGCGCCATGGTTTTGCCGGCGGCCCCGCGGCCCACGGTTCCGGATTTCACCGACACGGCGGTTCTTGCGGGATGAGAACATCTCCCGGACGCTGCTTGCCAGGTCAGAAAAAATCGGGCCGTATGGGCGGCGAGCAAGTCACGACCCAGAGTTTGAGAGTATTAAAGATTGATGAAGAGAAGCAGGTGATCCTCGTCCAAGGCGCGGTCCCCGGCTGTATCAACGGAGTCGTCTACCTCATGAAACCTAAGAAGAAAGCGAAATAGGAGTACATTGTGGCTACGGTCAAAAAATATAATCTTTTAGGTCAAGAGGTGGGTGAAGTGAAGCTGCCTGAAGATCTCGTAAAGGCGGACGCAAATCGCCAAATGATCAAAGACTACCTCGTAGCATTAGCTGCGAACGCTAGACAATGGACCGCGCACACCAAGAACCGTTCAGAGGTCAATCATACTGGGAAAAAGCCTCACGCCCAAAAAGGGACGGGAAGAGCCCGCCAGGGATGTCTTGCGGCTCCTCAGTACAAAGGCGGCGGAAGAGTGCATACGCCAAGAATGAAAGAAGACCAGCATGTGCGCATCAATAAAAAAGCGAGAAGGGCGGCCATCCGCCATCTGCTCTCAGAGAAGATTTTAGACAACAAACTCCATGTTCTTCAGTTCGAAACATTTTCCGCTCCAAAAACCAAGAAAATCGTCGACTTCCTCCGCAGCCGTGAAATGGAAGGAAAAAGGGTTCTGTTCCTCGGCGACGAACTCGCTGAAAAATATGTTCCATTTATCCAAAGCATGGGCAATATACCTAAAGTTGAGTTTATGCTGACGCCCAATGTGAGCGGCTATGATGTCGCTGTCAACCATGAACTTGTGGTCCTTGACGGAGCTGTCGACCAATTGATGATCCTATTAGGGGGAGGCGAGTAACTATGTTAAAGAAAACACCATATGACGTTGTCAAATCGCGCCATGTCACTGAAAAGACGAGAATGCTCGAAAACCTTCAGTATAATCAGAGCAATCCTTGTATTAAAAAGTGCGAAGCCCCAAAATACGTCTTTCTCGTGGATAAAAGAGCGAGCAAGCAAGAAATTGCCCTCGCCCTCGAAGAGATTTATGCAGAAAAAAGCATTAAAGTCGTCGCTGTAAACACGAGTAATTACAAGCAGAAGCCTAAGTCCGTAAGAGGGCGAAGAGGCCTTAAGCCGGCCTTTAAAAAAGCGATCGTCACCCTGGAAAAGGGACAAGCGATCGATGATAAAGTATAAACGGGAGTTTTGAAAGAATTATGACAAAGAAATTTCGTCCGGTCACTCCTAGCCAAAGAGAGCTGGTCCTCACTAGTAATGAAGAATTGACCCGTATTGGGCGTCAAACAGTCGCTCCTCTGAAAAATCTGCTTGTGACTAAGAAACGCACCGGCGGTCGTAACCACCATGGTCACATCACTACGCGTCATATCGGCGGCGGATGCAAACGATTTTATCGCCTGATCGATTTTAAGAGAGATAAAGAGAATATCCCGGCCAAAGTTGCCTCGATTGAGTACGATCCCAATCGGACCGCGCACATTGCCCTCCTCCATTATAACGATGGAGAAAAAAGATATATCATTGCTCCGCAAGGGCTCGCTGCCGGCGCTACCGTCATCACGAGCGATGAGCCGCCCTTCAACGTGGGCTGCTCGATGAAAATGAAATTTATGCCCTTGGGCTCTGTCATTCATAACATTGAATTGCAGCCGGGCCGTGGAGCTAAACTTGTCCGCTCTGCTGGATTGTCCGCTCAGCTCATGGCGCGCAGCGCGGGTTATGTCACGTTAAAAATGCCTTCGGGCGAAGTCCGCTTGGTCAATGAAAATTGCAAAGCGACCTTTGGTGCCGTTTCCAATGCCGAGCGCAATCTACGGATCGAAGGGAAAGCCGGGCGGAACCGCTGGAAAGGAATTCGACCCACCGTACGCGGAACCGCGATGAACCCGGTCGATCACCCGCACGGGGGAGGCGAAGGAAAGCATAACGGATACATTCCTCAAACACCATGGGCGATGTACACGAAGGGATTCCGCACCAGATCGAAGAAGAAATCGAATAAATGGCTTGTCAAGGACCGTAGGAAATAGGGAGAATTATGGGAAGATCGTTAAGAAAAGGGCCTTTTGTAGACCATCACCTTTTAGCTAAAGTTGAAAAGTTGAATACCATGGGCATGAAAAAACCAATTAAAACATGGTCCCGCCGTTCCATGATCATTCCTGATATGATCGGGCATACCTTTGAGGTCCACAACGGTCGAAAGTTCATCCTCGTCTTTGTTTCGGAAAATATGGTTGGACACCGCTTAGGCGAGTTTTCCCCTACCAGGATCTTTAAAGGACACTCCTCTAAGAAAGCGCTTGAAGCCGCAGCCGGCGCTCCCGTCGCCGCCGCAGGCGCAGCCGCTCCCGCAGCCGCAGCTGGCAAACCGGCAGCCGCCGCAGCCGGCAAACCGGCCGCACCCGCAGGAAAACCGGCAGCAGCTAAACCCGGAAACGGTAAATAAGGAACAACACCATGCAATACGCAAAAGCAATCACGAAAAATGTGCGAGTGCCCCCAAGAAAAGCGCGCCTTGCCGCTGATGTGATCCGAGGAATGACAGTAGAAGACGCTTCGCTGCAACTGCAGTTTAGCCCCATGAAAGGGGGCAAGCTTTTAAAGAAAACGTTGGACAGCGCCGTGGCCAATGCCGAAACACAACTCAATGTGCAGCGCAGGGATCTCAGAGTGTATGAAGTGCGCGTCGATGCAGGACAAGTCCTGAAAAGAGCAAAGTCCAGAAGCAAAGGATCGCGCGTGCCAATTATGAAAAGGACCAGCCATTTTACAATCATTGTAGCAGCGGAATAAGAAGGGAGAATCATGGGACAAAAAACATCACCAATCGGCTTTCGTTTAGCGCGAAACAAAAAATGGAGATCTATCTGGTTCGCTAACAAGCAAGAATTTGGAGCGCAGATCGGCGAAGACGTCTTTATAAGAAAATATTTACTGGCAAAGCCTTGCTGCTCCGGGGCTTCGCAGCTCACAATTAAGAGGATGAGCGGCAAAATTGAAGTGACCATCCATACCGCAAGGCCTGGACTCGTGATCGGAAAAAAAGGTGCTGAAATCGACATTTTAAAACAAGAGTTGAAAGCCTTAACGGGAAAAGAGATCTGGATTGAAGTCGAAGAGATCAAACGGCCCGACCTCGACGCCAAGCTTGTTGCCGACGGCATTGCGAAGCAGCTGGAGCGCAGGGTTCCTTTCAGAAGGGTCATGAAAAAAGCGCTGCAAGCGTCGATGGATGCGGGGGCTGCCGGGATCAAAGTCCAAGTGTCGGGCCGTATTGGCGGAGCCGAAATTGCGAGGACCGAGTGGTATAAAGAGGGAAGAGTTCCTCTTCATACCTTAAGGGCCGATATTGATTATTCCATGGGAAGAGCGGAGACCACGTATGGGTCGATCGGCGTGAAAGTGTGGATCAATAAAGGCGACGATCAAATTTCTAAAGCAGTCGTAGGAGGCTAAAGCCAATGAGCAAATCGATGCCGGCCCGAACAAAATTTAGGAAGATGCAAAAAGGCCATATGACAGGCCTCAGCAAAGCTGCGACATTCGTCGATTTTGGAGAATTTGGGATGCAAGCCTTAGAAAGAGGCCGCGTCACCAACCATCAAATCGAAGCGTGCCGCGTGGCGATCAACCGCTATTTTAACAGAAGAGGGAATGTGTGGATTCGCATTTTTCCTGACAAGTCGGTTTCCAAAAAACCGGCAGAAACGAGAATGGGTAAAGGAAAAGGAGCCCCTGACCATTGGGTAGCAGTTGTCCGCCCTGGAAGGATTCTTTTCGAAGTCGGGAATGTTCCTAAAGACCTTGCACAAAATGCTCTGAGAAGGGCCGCTGCAAAGTTGGGAATTAAGACCCGATTTGTAGAACGCGTAGAAAGGGTATAATCAAATGGTAAAGGCTAGCCAATTAAGAGATCAGTCAGTCGAAGAGCTCATAGCGCAGTATCGGCAGTGCTCCAAAGACATGTACAATATTAATAACGAAAATCGCACTGCAAAAAAGGTTGAAAAACCCCACTTGATGCGGGCCAAAAAGAAAGAACGTGCGCAAGTCATGACGATCCTAAGAGAAAAAGGGGGAAGAAAAGTATGGAAAGAAGTATAACAAGAGCGCGCAAGACCAGAGAAGGCGTCGTTGTGTCCAACAAGATGCAAAAGACCGTCACAGTCCGCGTTGAAAGAACATTCAAGCACCCTCAGTTTGAGAAAATGATCAGCCGCGCAAAGAAATACTACGCTCATACAGAAAACCCGAACATACAAGTCGGGCAGCGCGTAAAAATTGAAGAAACCAGACCCCTTTCCAAGCTTAAGTGCTGGAGAGTTATTGAAACCTAAGTTTTAAGCGAGAAAGACATGATCCAACAAGAAACAAACCTCGAAGTCGCCGACAATACTGGAGCGAAGAAAGTGCGCTGCTTTAAAGTCCTCCGCGGCTCTAAAAGACGGTACGCCAATGTAGGTGACGTCATTATTTGTGCGGTCAAAGAAGCGGATCCGCAAGGCGCCATTAAAAAAGGTGAGGTTGTCAGGGCCGTCATCGTACGTACAAAAAGCTATATCCGCAGAGTCGACGGATCTTTTTTACGTTTTTATGACAATAGCTGCGTGATCATCGACGACAAAGACAATCCCAAGGGGACCCGCATCTTTGGGCCCGTAGCCAGAGAAGTCCGGGAAAAAGGATTTATTAAAATTAGTTCGCTTGCCCCAGAGGTCATATGAGCAGATGGATAAAAAAAGATGATCGCGTCGTTGTGATCGCAGGAAATGAAAAAGGAAAAATGGGCACAGTGTTAGCCCATAAGGATGAGCGCGTCGTCGTCCAGGGCCTCAACATTCGAAAAAAACATGTCAAGCGCCAGCAAAAGACTGCAAGCCCGGAAATTGTAGAAAAAGAGATGCCGATGCACATTTCAAATGTCTGCCTTTGCGATGACAACGGCAAGCCGATCAAAGTAAAAGTGCGCATGAACGCCTCCGGCGCCAAAGAATTGTTTTACCGCGAAGGTTCTAAAGAAGTACTCTTTAGGCAAGTGAAGAAAAATCCATAACTTAAAGATGAGCAATGTCTAGATTACAAAAAAGATTTAAAGAAGAAGTGAAGCCGGCGTTGATGGAGAAGTTTAAGTATTCCAATTCCATGCTTATTCCTGCGCTCAAAAAAATCGTGATCAGCATGGGGCTTGCAGAGGCGACGAAAGATAAGAACGCCCTTCAAGACTGTGTGAACGAGATGACCATGCTATCGGGACAAAAACCGGTCACGACCCGCTCCAAAAAGGCGATCGCCAATTTTAAATTGCGGGAAGATCAAGTCATTGGACTGAAAGTCACACTCCGCAGCAAGAGAATGTACGATTTCCTCGATCGGTTCTGCAATATCGTCTCTCCCCGCATCAGAGACTTTAGAGGGTTTCCCGATAAGTGCGACGGCCAGGGGAATTTGTCCATCGGCTTAGAGGACCAGCAAGTTTTTCCTGAGATCGATCTCGACAAAGTCAAAAGAACTCAGGGAATGAACATCACCTTTGTCACCTCGGCAGTTACCGACCTTGAGTGCGTAGAACTAATGAAGCAGCTCGGCTTTCCATTCACAGCAAAAGAAGAGACGGAGAAAAAATAAGATGGCACATCACGATCCCATATCAGACCTCTTAACCCGTATACGCAATGCCAAAATGGCGAAACATCGCTACGTAGACGTGGATATGAGCAAAATGAAGCTGAGCATCATCAAGATCCTTGAAGCGCAAGGTTTTTTAGACCACCACATCGTCAATGATGACAAGGGCCTCGTGCGCATCTTCATCAAGTACGCCGAAGGAAGAGAGCCCGTACTCCAGCAGCTCCGCAGAGTGTCCAAGCCGGGGCTGAGGCGCTATGTGGGTTATAAAGAGATTCCTAATGTCCTCGGCGGAATGGGGATAGCCATTTTATCGACCCCTAAAGGGATCGTCGACGGCGCAACAGCCCGACAGCAGAAAGTGGGCGGCGAATTATTATGTACAATTTGGTAAATTAAAAGAGGTCATGTCTTATGTCACGCCTGGGTAAAAGTCCGATTCCTCTCCCAAAAGGTGTCGAAGTTAAAGTAAATCACGGAGTCATCAATGTCAAAGGCCCTAAAGGGACCTTGACCTATCCGATCCAAAATGGCATCAGCCTGAAAATCGAAGATGGGTTCATCCATGTTGAGGCCGATGAAAAAGTAGAAATGCCAAAGACGACGCATGGACTCTACCGCGCTCAAGTCAATAACATGGTAGTTGGAGTTGCGCAAGGGTTTGAAAAACGGCTCAGCCTGATCGGCGTTGGTTATCGCGCCGCCATTCAGGGCCATTTGTTAGATTTGCAGCTCGGTTTTTCACACCCCACAAAACTGCCGATCCCAAAAACAGTCCAAGTGGCGGTAGATAAGAGCGTACTCATTATCATCACAGGAATTGACAAACAAGCCGTCGGCCAATTTGCTGCTCAAGTGAGAGGCATGAAGCCTCCAGAGCCTTATAAAGGCAAAGGCATTCGTTATGAAAACGAATATGTCCGCAAAAAAGCAGGAAAAGCCGGTAAAGGAAAAACAGCAGCATAGGAATTTATGAATAAGGATTTATTAAAGCGCAATGTGCGACGTCAGAAAAGAGCCCTGCGAGTCAGAAAGCATGTGCGAGGTTCAGCTGCAAAGCCGCGTCTTTCCGTCCTGAAGAGCAATCGACACCTGAGCGTACAGCTCATCGATGACGATCTCGGCATCACCTTAGGGTCCGCCGGAACCGTTCAGCACGGCAAGAAAAAATCGAAAGAGTCAGCCAAAGAAATTGGCACGATGATCGCAAACCTTGCGAAAGAAAAACAAATTCAAACCGTTGTGTTTGACCGCGGACGTTACAAATTTCATGGCTTGATCGCAGAACTTGCAAAAGGTGCGCGCGAAGCCGGCTTACAGTTTTAAGAGGAGATCATGGCACAGCAGAATCACAGTCGTCGTCAAGAAGATTTTGGAACAGAGTTCGAAGAGAAAGTACTCTATATCAACCGCTGTTCAAAAGTCGTCAAAGGGGGAAGAAAATTCAGTTTTTCAGCGTTGATCATCGTGGGAGACGGACAGGGGCATATTGGTTTTGGCTTTGCCAAAGCGAACGAGGTCTCCGACGCCATCCGCAAGGGAAGCGAAGCCGCTAGAAAAAATGTAATGACCTTCGAATTAGAAGGAACATCCATACCCCACGAAGTTACCATTGACTGGGACGGCGCCCGAGTCCTCTTGAAGCCCGCCCCCGTGGGAACAGGTGTCATTGCCGGTTCTAAAGTCCGCTCCGTATTAGAACTCGGCGGAGTGAAAGATGTCGTGGCTAAAAGTTTAGGATCAAATAACCCATTAAACCAAGTCAGGGCCACCTTGAAAGCTCTGCTCAGTTTACGCAACCGCAACAAGAGTTTCGAACTCAGGGGCATCTCATGATTACATTATCTACACTGACCAACACCAGCCGGCCGGCTCAAAAAATCCAGCGCGTCGGGAGAGGGCCCGGTTCCGGCCGTGGAAAAACCTGCGGCAAAGGACATAAAGGGGATAAAGCCCGTTGCGGTTATAAAGTCCATGACGGTCGCGAGGGCGGTCAGCTTCCTCTCTACCGGAGAATGCCTTGCCGTGGATTCGGCAACAGCCGTTTTGCCTCCACACCCCACTGCGTCAACCTTGGGTTGATCGAACAGATTTATGAAGATGGCGAGGTCGTGAACCATGAGACCCTCCGCGCCAAAGGGTATGCCCCGCGCGAGAACCAAGCCGGTTTGAAAATCCTTTCGAATGGTGAACTAACTAAAAAAGTCACTATTGAAGCGCATGCGTACTCACAAGGTGCGATCGAGAAGCTTGAAAAGTTAGCCATTCCCTACAAAGTTTTATAAGATAGAAGAACACGCTCTATGATTGAAGGCTTAAGACGAATATTATCCGTTCCTGAGTTGAAGGCAAAGATCGTGTTCACACTCCTCATGCTCGTGGTGTGCCGCATCGGGGCCCACATACCAGTCCCCGGGATTAACGGGGACGCCGCCGTGAACCTGTTTCGCGCCGCTACCGGCGGCAGCCAGAACCTCTTCCAATTGATGGATGTCTTTTCAGGCGGCGCCTTTGCCCATATGACCGTGATCGCGCTGGGCGTCTCTCCCTACATTTCCGCCTCCATTATCATGCAGCTCGTCGTAGCCCTCGTTCCCTCGTTGCAGCGCGAGGTCAAAGAAAATGGAGACTCCGGCCGCCGAAAGCAGAGCAAATGGACGCGGCTTTTGACAGTAGGCCTGGCCCTGTTCACCTCCGCTCTCTATGCCAAGTATGCTGTCCAGTTGAATATGGGGACCCCCGGCATTATTGTCGGCGAGCTCATGAACGTCCACCTATGGGGCTTCCCTTGGCTGTTCTACCTCGTATTCATGAGTACCATGACCGCAGGGGCCGTATTCCTCATGTGGATCGGCGAACAGATCACCGAAAAAGGGATCGGCAACGGGATCAGCATGATCATCGCCATCGGGATCCTTTCCTCGCTGCCCATGACCCTCGGATCTGTCCTCAGACAACTCAATTTAGATTCGCAAGAGCCCGGGCAAATGACATTTTCCTCCCTCGTCGTTCTTTCTTTCGTGTTCGTGTTCATCATCATGGGGACCATCCTCATCATCCAAGGCCAGCGCAAAATTCCTCTCCAATATGCCCGCAGGGTCATTGGCCAGCAGGAAGTCCAGGGGAGCGGCAGCGCCTTCATCCCTTTAAAAATTAACTATGCAGGCGTTATACCCGTGATTTTTGCCTCCTCCCTCCTCATGTTTCCCGCTACGATTGGACAGTTCCTCGGCAGCGGAAGCTGGATCGGGCAGATGGCAAGCCTCATTTCCCCGGGCAACTGGACCTACACCGTGTTCTATGTGGGCCTGATCATATTTTTCACCTATTTCTGGACCGCGACCCAATTCCACCCCGACCAGATCGCCTCCGACATGAAGAAAAACGGCGCCTTTATTCCCGGCATCCGCCAAGGCAAGCCCACACAGGACTACTTGGAGTCCACGATGAACCGCATTACCCTTGCCGGAGCTCTATTTCTTGCTTTGATCGCCATTTTGCCCACCCTAGTAGGAAAAACTTTAGGCGTCGATGCGACGATCAGCTACTTTTTCGGCGGCACCTCACTGCTCATCTTAGTCGGCGTCGTCTTAGACACCTCGAAACAGATCGAATCGCACCTGTTGATGAAGCGCTACGACGGGTTTATGAAACGAGGAAGAGCGAGAACTTAAGAAAATTAATTTGAAACTTGTGTTTAAACAAAACTTCAGATAAAATCCCATAGATTGAAAAAAGGAATGTTTGCATGCCAAGAGTGATTGGGATAGATATCCCGGACAATAAGCGACTAGAAATTAGTCTCACCTACATATACGGAATCGGAAGACGCCTATCCAATGACATCATCGCGAAGTTAGGCTTAAATCCGAACATGAGAGCCCACAACTTAACCGAAGACGACATTGCGAAAATCAGCGGACTCCTTCAGTCCGAATATATGGTGGAAGGGGACCTTCGCAGACAAGTTCAGAACAACATCAAACGTTTGATCAGCATCCATTCCTACCGCGGAATGAGACATCGTATCGGACTTCCTGTTAGAGGCCAACGGACTCGCACGAACGCCCGCACACGCAAAGGAAGAAGAAAAACGATCGCTAACAAAAAGAAATAAGGAGTAGGCACCTTGGCTAAGCAGGAACCCCAAAAACCGGTTGTCAAAAAACCCACAGTAAAAGCGAAAAAGAAGATCGCAAGGTCCATACCCAGCGGGATTGTGCACGTCAACGCAACCTTCAACAACACCATTGTAGCGATCACCGACCCTTCGGGGAACGTGATTTCTTGGGCCTCTGCCGGGAAAGTGAATTTTACCGGATCGAGAAAATCATCCGCTTTCGCAGCAACCGTCGCAGCGCAAGACGCTGCCAAGACAGCAATGTCTCAAGGAATGAGAGAAGTCGAAGTAAATTTGAAAGGACCGGGCGCAGGACGAGAGTCCGCTGTCCGCGGATTACAAAGTGCAGGGCTTGCGATTACGATTATCCGAGACACCACGCCAATTCCGCACAATGGATGCCGAGCTAGAAAAAGACGACGCGTATAATTTTACAGGAGTATAACCATGGCAGTAAAGTATGGCAAATTTGAGTTGCCGACGAAAATCAAAATCGATGGACCTGCGAAGAGGGATACCCACGCAAAGTTCATTGCCGAACCTTTTGAAAGAGGATTTGGCCATACAGTGGGGAATGCCTTAAGGAGGGTCATGCTGACCTCCTTAGAATCCCCAGCCATTATCTCAGTGCGGATCGAAGGCGTTCCCCACGAGTACATGGCGATTGAAGGCGTTGTCGAGGATATGACCCACATCGTGCTCAACCTCAAAGGCGCCTTGCTCCGCAAACTGCCTACCGACGAAGAAGTCCGTTCCAGAGAGCCGAAGATCGTCTCGAAAATTTTAGACATCACAGCCGAGCAGCTCGACAAGCATGGCGGACAATACGCGGTCACCCTGAAAGATCTCGTGAGCGGTTCCGATTTTGACGTCTTCAATCCAAACCACGTCATCTTCACCGTCACCAAGCCGATGACACGCCGCGTCGATCTCAAGATCGCAATCGGCAGAGGCTACGTCCCCTCAGAAAGACACGTCATCCCCGACAAAGTTGTCGACGAGATTATTATCGATACCGCATTTTCCCCTGTGCGCCTCGTCAACTACTTCGTCGAGAACACCCGCGTCGGCCAAGATACCGACTACGACAGACTGATCTTAGAAGTGACCACAGACGGACGCATCACACCCGAGGAAGCGCTCTCTTTTGCCACACAGATCGGCATCCTCCACCTCCAAGTGTTTGAAGAACTCAAGTTTCATTCGATCTCGTTTGATACCGGCGCTGTGGAACTGAACACAGACCGCGATGCCCTCATGGCAAAGCTCGCCCTAAAGATCAATGAAATCGAGCTCTCCGTCCGCTCTACCAACTGCCTCTCGGGCGCAAACATCGACACCATCGCAGAACTCGTCATCATGCCGGAGTCTGAGATGCTCAAATTTAGAAATTTTGGGAAGAAATCGTTAAATGAGATCAAGGCAAAGCTTGAGGAAATGGGTTTACATCTCGGCATGGACCTCTCCAAATGGGGAATTACACGCGACAACGTTAAACAACTCATCACCGATTATCTCAATGAAAAAGCAGGAAACGAAGTATGAGACACAGAAAAGACACCTTTAAGATTGGACGCACAGCTTCCCATAGACGCTGTATGATCGCAAACATGCTGAAATCTTTAATCGAGCATGGACGCATCGAGACCACCGTCCGAAAAGCCAAGGAGCTCCGCCGCCATGCCGATCACATGATCACCTTGGCTAAGGAAAACACCCTCGCCAGCCGCAGACGCGCGATCGCAGAGATGATGATCACCTTTAACCCCCTCACAACAAAAGAGGCCCGTGCAACGAAAAAAGGGGACACATCCGCCCATAACGGCGACCGTCTAGTCATCGGCAAGCTTTTTGGAGATTTGTCTACCCGTTTTGCCACCCGCAACGGCGGTTACACACGCATCATCAAAAAAGACCAGCGCATGGGCGATAACGCCCCCACCTGCTTCATCGAGTATCTTCCTCAATAGCTGGATTTTGGACTGATTTCGCACGCTGAAGCGCGCGAAATCAGTCCAAATAAAGATGAAGAGTTTAAACCATGGAGCGCACAGAGAAAGAAACAAATTTCCCTCTCTGTGCACCCTGTGATCTCTGTGGTGAAAAATCTTAAGTTTCTTTTTTGCAACTCCCTCTTTACTTTCTCGATTTTTTCGTTTATGATGATGGTTTCTAGGAGGAGTTAGATGGCGATTAAAATAGCAATTAACGGGTTTGGCAGGATTGGGCGCCTCTGTCTTCGGATCATGGCCCTCCGTAATGATCCCGTCGAAGTCGTCGCCGTCAATGACCTCGTTCCCGCAGACAATCTAGCCTATCTTCTCAAGTATGACACCGTCCATCGGCAGGCTCCCTTCGATGTCAGCTCCGAGGGGGACCATCTCATCGTAAAAGGCAAAAAAATCCGCACCTTTGCCGAAAAGGACCCCGCCAACCTTCCTTGGAAAGAGCTCGGTGTAGATTACGTGATCGAGGCCAGCGGCCATTTCACCGACCGCCCGGGAGCCGCCAAGCACCTCCAAGCAGGGGCTAAACGGGTCATCATCACAGCCCCTGGAAAAGGTAGCGACATCCCGCTCTTTGTCATGGCCGTCAATGAGCAGAAATACAATCCCAAAACAGACTTTATCGTCTCCAACGCCTCCTGCACCACCAATTGTTTAGCGCCGCTTACCAAAATCCTCCTCGACAATTTTGGCATCGAAGAGGGCCTCATGACCACGATCCATTCGCTTACGGCCTCGCAGCCCACCGTGGATGGACCTTCAAAAAAAGATTGGCGTGGCGGCAGGTCCGGCACCGCAAATATTATCCCCGCCTCCACCGGCGCCGCGAAAGCGGTTGGCCTTTGCCTACCTGATGTCCAGGGCAAGCTCACCGGAATGGCATTTAGAATTCCCACCATCGATGTTTCGGTGGTAGATTTGACTGTTAGACTTTCTAAAGATACCACCTACGACGCCCTATGCAACGCCGTGAAAGAGGCATCTTTAGGGTCCATGAAAGGAATCATGCACTATTGCGACGAGCCCGTTGTTTCGTCCGATTTTGTAGGCACTTCCTATTCAGCTATTTTTGACCGAGGGGCGGGCATTGCCTTGAACCCCCGATTTTATAAACTCATTGCCTGGTATGACAACGAAATGGGATACGCACATCGCGTCGTTGACCTAATGAAATACATGGCAGCACAAGAACATCGAGCGGCTTAACAAGCCCGCTCCTAAATAAAGGAATCACCCTAGTGAATTTTACACGAGAACCGATCATTGAAACCCTCATCAGTAGCTGAAATTTTCATTCCCTCCTGTTGAAGCGCGTATTTGTTCAGTGGGTCTAGCAAGACCCACTGAACAAATACAGCGATTGCGGCTGGTATAACAAATGATATGGTTTGTCAATCTTTGCATTTTG
>JABDEH010000009.1 GCA_013287215.1 Chlamydiota bacterium | reverse complement strand
TTCATCTTACCTTTTTATGGCTAGCCAGTGCTGAACAAGCTATACAACGGGTTGCTCAACGAGTTAAGCAGGGTGGGCATCACATCCCCGAAGAGACGATTTATAGACGTTATTACTCGGGTATCAGAAATCTATTTAAATGGTATTTACCTATTGCAGATAGTGCTAATATCATGGATAATTCTTCTGAAGAATCATTGGGAAGGATTATTGCCAGGAAGTGCAAGAATGGTTTGATAGAAATCCAGGATGAGGGTATCTGGGCAAAAATGGGGGAGGCTGCCAGTGAAAGACGAATTTAATGAGAAGATTTTAGAGGCACATGAGCGGAGCTTTCAGAGAGCCTTTGAAACCGCTGTTCGTACAGGTACTGCTCTTGTATTTTTTCGTGATGGTAAAGTAGTAAAGGTAAAACCTCCTTTTCGCTATGAACTTGTTCCCATCAAGCCTGCGGCAAAGAAACGACGGCGTGCCAAGAAATCACCGCTTTAGATGGTTAATTAATAGGCAAACTTAGCAGCCTTGGGCGACACTCAAAAAAGTATTTGTTCAGTGGGTCTTGCTAGACCCACTGAACAAATACCTCAGAAGATGGTTGAGTTGAAATTAACACCGACTATGATAGCAGCTATTTTAAGCAAGGCCGCATAAGTCAATAAGAAAAACGTCCGAACTATAGTCTCTCGCCTTTAGGCGAGAGAAGTTCAAGCCCATGAAGATTTTATCCTCTTCTTAGGGAGGGCAGGGAATCGCGTCGGGGCAGGATTGGACAGCGTTGATCGTGCCTGAAGTGTTGATCACGCCTCCGTTAACGGAGTTGACATCACATGGGCTTAAGTTGAAGAGCCCATCCACAGGATTCATCAGAAGATAATCGGTGCTGCTGTCGTTGCCGGTCAGTGTGAGGCAGGCGGTAGGACTCAGAAGGCTCGAACCGATCACTACAGCGACGCCTGCGTTATTGGACAGCGTATTATCGGCAACAGAACCCGCAAGGCTGGTATATTGTTCGATATCAAGGCCCGGAGCCGCGTTTGAGGATAGGTTATCGCAATCGCTGATCGCATTGTTCGAAACATTCAATGTCAAAGTGTCGATCCCGTCGGGGGCGTAGCTGAGGATCCCCGTCCCTTCGCATCGGTGAATTTCATTGTTCAATAGAGTTAGATTCAGCATTGAGAAATCTTGATTGATAGCAATCCCATTAGATCCGTTTCCAATATCTGTGATGGTGTTGTTGTTGATTGTGATATTTCCGGTTGAAGTCAGTGTGGAACTTATGACAGCGATTCCATTATCACCGCATCCCGCGATTGTATTGTCTGTTGCAAGCAGCGTCAACGTATCGACTGGGGTTGCAAGGACTAGGGCGGAGCCTCCAATATTAGACATTGTGTTGGTAGATGCGGTGATTTCAAGGGTTGTAAATGCGCCTGAGGTATGCAGGTAAAGAGAATTGGATGTGTTGCCGGTGAATATATTGTCTCTTAAGGCAATTGAGCAAGTGTCGTTAATTCCATTCGAAAGGAGCACAACGCTCGATCCTAAACTGGCCTGAGATCCCGAGCCGCTATTTGTCATCGTGTTGTTCAGCACGTTGATAGTGGCTGTGGTCACATCATTGAGGTCCAACCGGATGCTGCCGGTGGTATTGTGATCAAAGACGTTATTCTCGATGTGGGCAGAGAAGGCATTGCTGTCTGCCGCTATCTCCAGAGGAATGCTAGAGATAGAAGTTTGGCCTTCAAACGTATTATCCACGCAGACAAGGGTCGATGTCCCGTTAAGAGCCAAAAAGACCCCGTTGACGTTGTTGGAAAACTGTATGTTCGTTAAGGATATAGAGGCATTGCCGGGAAAGGAAGCCTCGATCGCATAAGTGGTCGTGTTTTCAATCAGGCAGGAAGAGATCTCCAAGGTTTGAGGATCGGTTCCATAGATGGCATCGTTCATTGCAGACGTAATGGTAAACCCGCTGATGGCGTTATCAGCTGCTAAGGTGATCGCATTGCCCTCTGTATTGATATTGGTATTCGTAATGGTAGGGGAGGAGTTGCTTTGCGCGGGGATGGAGATCGTCCCTGCAGAAGTTTGGATCGAGTGGCTAATGCCGGAGCCCCAAAACTTCTGATGCGCTTTTAAAAAGATCCCTGAATCCATTCCTTTAGTGGTCCCATCGCCCGGGAATACGTAGATGATGTTGTAAGGAGAAGAATTGTCCTGCGCTTGGGCGAAGCTAGGGTAAGGACTTTCATAGGTGCCAGCAGAACTGCTTGTGTTATCCACAAACACAAAGAAGTAGGGGAGTCCCGTGGCAGGATCGATGGCGACGGTTTTTTTTCTTCTTTTGTCAATCACGATGATCTCTTGTCTATTCACAGGCTGGAGCATGCGGTCATTGAGCGTATTGGCTGCTTTGCAAATGCACCCCTGTTCTTTGACTTTTGATCTGGGACCAAAGGAGAAGTTTAAGGAAATCTCCCCTTGGAATTTATTATGGAACGTTCTGTCATACGAGTCGCTGATTTCTAGAGTTAAAAACTCTTTAAATGTGCCAGAGATCCGTGCTTTTCCTCCCCAGGTCGCTGGAGCATCTTTCCCTATAAAGTAGTAAGGACCTGCCGCTGCACAAAAATCAAACGATTCAGATTTTCCAAGGTGAAAGCCAAATTCTGCATTGGCCCCTTTCATTGCAGATTGATACTTTTGCGACACAAGCATGTAATTGCCGGAAAAGGCTTCAAAGGAGGCGTCATAGCGATCGCTGAGTTTTGCGCCCAAGGGCAAATAGCCATTGATGCGAAAGTCAAAGAGTTCGCCGAGGGTCTCCAGGCCGACTCCGAGTTGATTCGAGTGAAAGCGGCCTGTATTTCTATAGTCGTAGTACGTGTTGATGCCGTAAGCTCGGTTTCCCCATAGGGTTCTGAGTCCTATACCCGCGTTGGCTGCCCATTTTCCGTTATTAAAAACGTGGCCTCTAGCATCCAAAAAGGGAGTGGCTTCCCATTGGCTTGGATCTGCGGTGAGAAACATTTCGAGGGTCGTATACCCCTCTTCATAGCCGATACCGCCGCTTTCAATATGGCGGAGGGCCGCTCGATCTTGTCGTTTGCCGCTTGCGCAGCTTATCTCTTCTGTGGGTGCGTTTGCAAAACCGCTCAGAGGAAGAAGAATGACTGCAAAAGAAACAAAACGGTTCATACCTGCCTTTAGAAAAAGTATTCTTCGTTTTATCTCATAGAGCTTTTGCAATCAAATCTTTTTTAAATTTCGCCTTTACAGAACACCCTGAAACGGTGTGAGAGTTTCAAACAATTGGGAGCGGGATTTGACGCCCAGCTTGGCCTTGGCGCTCTCTAGGAAAATTTTGTGCGCTTTGCCGGACGTCAGTCTCACTAGGGAATTAGGAGTGGCGGTTTTTGTTTCGCCATCTATCTCGATACTAGAACCATTCAAGAATACAAGGGTTTCTTCCGTATCTTGATCCATCGTTGGCTCAAACGATCCTCCTTTAAAAATTTCCACTAATTTAACCGTCTGCCGGTCCGTGCTCAACTGATTTGTGATCTTGACTTCGCCACCGATCTTACGATCGCTGCTTTCTACGGAAAAAGTTGCGCGCGGCACTTGGTCTGATATCAATAAACTGTTCATAGTATCTCCTTTGTTAGAGTTTTGTTTAAATCAGCGGCTAAGATGATACACGCCCCGCTCGATAAGAAAAACCGTAGTTTTTACGTATTTTTAGGCGGGACCCAAAGAAATATTTGCATCGATCTTCTTGTTGTAATCTTTTGGTCATCTATTGTAGGCTATTGCCGCTATGAAGGCTGACCCGGTGGCGGCAAGATGTATCCTGCGCCCGGATTGGAAAAACCTTAACCCAAGAAATTCATGAAAAAACTTGGCTTTGCATTTTGTCTCCTCCTGTCTTCCCCTTTTTGTTTTGTAAACGGCGCTCCCGCAGTAAAACAGGACGTCGTGCAGCTCTTAATCCCAAAACTCAACAGCGACAGAATTGCCTATTTTTTTGGCAGCTACGGCGTTGACCCCATCCAAGTCAACGCATCGCCGTTTGGCGAGAGTCGGATTGCGAATTTATATTCGTTGCAGGGCGATCAGAAAATCATGAGGACCTTGGCCATTGTCGACTTCAAGCAACCCATTCCTGAGGATTTAAAGCAGGCGCATCAGTGTATCACTCAAGGCCAGTCCATTGGGATCGCTTTGCGCGAAAAGGGGTGGAGTATAGAGAAACTTCCCCTCTATTTTGGCACAGTTGCATTATCGCCGGCATTAAAAGCCTGGATGCATGAGAGCAGCTGTAACTCTGCAGCCGTTCATTTTTATCAGCTCAATGTCCTCAAAGAAGATCGTCAACCAGTGCCTTATTGCACGATCATTGAAGTTCATAGCCCGCAATACTTGGACGCAAGTTGGTTGCAGGCGTTATATTTTGGTCAGTATCAGGACCACCAAGAAGCCTCCGGCGAAGCGGCGGCATTGATCGGTTCATTGAATTTGTTAATCACTGAATTCCCTTATCCTTAAACACTTAATCTATTGCGCAATGTTGCGCAATAGATGTTTACTCCTTAAAATCAACAGCTTGGGTTGTGTCAAATCATTTTTCTAAGTGCCTGTGATTAATCTTCCTTAATCTCCTTGAGAGGAAAGGAAACTCTAGGTAAAATCACTTCTAATTTTCGTAGAGGTGTGCAATGCCGCAAAATTATCCATTGAGTGAAAAGGACTTCAGGACCAGAAAGCTCTGGCTGCGCGTCAACTTCTTTTGTTCGCTCGTCTTTCCGGTGTGTGCCGTGATAGGCACGCTGTTGCTCAACCATCAAGGCTCTGTTTGGATGGCTCTGCTCTCCTTGGCAGTTGCCCTAACTGTATGCTTTTTTGGGCTCGCGATCCCATTCTATATCCTTTATTACTGCGCCTACGCGAAACCCGGCACCCGCCTTCTCACCTGGGTGCTTTTCCTCAGTCCTTTAGGCATGCTCTATAATTTGGTCAGTACCTTTAGAGAGGGCTGGCATATTGGAGAGGGCGCTTGGCTTAATTTGGCGCTGGCCGTTGTGGTTTTTTCATGGACGTATGTTCTGAACTTAAGATTGAGAAAGATCAACAAACTCCTCCAGGCGCAAGAAGGATATGCCTGCCCGGAATTTCATCAAGAACTCGCCCGCATGAAAAATGTCTGGAGCTTAGAAGTTTTAGACTACGCTTATGCCCAGCTCATCCAAAAATGGCCGCAGTGGAAGCGCATTGCTGCTATGGAATATAAGATTAAGAAATTGTCCTTCAAATAGGGATCCATGGCCCATATCACCTATTCAGATAATTGGGCTGGCCCGGTTTGGCGCCGCTCTCAAGAGTTCGCTTCCCGGTTCGAGGAGTACTCCAGCTATTCCACAACGCGTGCCTACATTGAGCGGATCAGCGCTTTTGTTAAAAATCTGTTGATCGTGCTTTCCCACCTGTGGCTCAAATGGGCTGCCTTTTTTCCCTTTCCCTTGCAGCCCATTAAACTCAGCAACGAAGAACAGAGGGAGTCTACACGGCGGGGAACGGCGATCTGGGCAAAATTGGCAGGAGCTAATACCTTTGAGAAATTTCATTCTATTCTATAGAATGGCAGAGATTTATGCCTGAACACACTCTAGTTCTTCCCGCGATTGCCGATGGAGAGGATAAAAGCTCTCCATTCAAGAACTGCGTGCGAAAGAACACCCAGCATATCCGCAAGTGGGCCAAGCGCACACAAACCGATTGCTTTCGCATCTACGACCGCGATATCAAAGAATATCCGCTCGCCATCGACTTCTATGCAGGGCGGTTCTGCGTCCAGTATTTTTCCTATGATAGGGACCGCGATGAGCCCTCGATTGAGCTGAAAGAGGAGATTGATGGGGTTTTAGCTTCCTTGTTTGGAGCGGCCCCCTCGCAGATCTACTGGAGGACTCGGGTCAAGCGGACAAAGACCCAGCAGTATGAGAAACGGGATGACCGGGAGCAGTTCTTTACCGTTCTTGAATATGGGGTAAAATTCAAAGTCAATTTGGAGGATTATCTCGACACGGGGCTCTTCCTCGACCATCGGGAAACAAGGCGCCTGGTGGCTTCCCTTGCAAAGGGGAAGCGGCTCCTCAACTTGTTTGCCTATACATGCTCCTTTAGTGTTCAGGCTGCGGCGGCGGGAGCCGGATACACGAAAAGCGTTGACATGTCCAATACCTATACCGACTGGGGGCGGGACAATTTTCTGTTGAATTCTCTATCCCCGAAGACGAACGTGGTCGTCAGGGAGGATTGCCTAAAGTTTTTAAAGGAGGAGGTCCGGGCGCGCGTTGTCTATGATCTCATTGTGATCGACCCTCCCACCATCTCCCGCTCCAAAAAGATGGAGCAAATGTTCGATGTGCAAGTTGATTATGTCTATCTCATTGAAATGGCTTTGAAGCTATTGTCACCTGGAGGAATCATCTTTTTTAGCACGAACTCTCGAAAGTTCAAGTTCGATCCCTCGTTATTCGGTGGATGCTCGATCGAGGAAATTTCAGAGAAGACCATTCCCCTGGATTTTCACAATCAAAAGATCCACCGCTGCTGGAAACTTCGAGCTACAGAGTTTATTTAAAAGTTTCCGCAAATTCGAATGGGGTATCAAGGTCATAGGAGGTATCGTCAACCTCATATTCTAGGTTCGATCCTCGATTGATGTCAAAGTTGAAGTACCATGCCCAAGTGGACGCTGGAGTCAATGCGGCAAGATGGTCGACGAGCGCCGGGTTCCCGTAGCGATCGGCAAAAATTCCGTATTGATAGTTCCATGAAAAGGTATAAGGTGTTTTCCCAAGGCCGGGGAGATCGAAAATCTTTGCGGCAGACAAGGTTCGCCCTTCGGGATTGTAAAGCAGCCGCACTTGATAATACCGGCCATCCAAACGGTAATAGAGCACCCGGTTGACAAACGTGGAGGAGCTGAACGTTTGACGCGCCAAATCATCGGAAACGGGATCGTCAATGCGGTCTGCGATGTGGAGGGGATGCAGAGCTTCCCATTCTTTCAGGGCATTTCGTCCGGACAAGCTTAGATAAGGCCTTTCACCCCCTTTGTAAAAGCTCAGGACTAACTCTTCCACATGCTTGGCCAACAGATAGGGTAAATCGCCGATGAGCATCAACAACACATTGGAAGGGACCTTCCAGCTCTTATCCCACACCGGTTTTTTTTCCGGATTATGAACGATGCGGATCGGGTAATCGGCACCTTCAAAAGGATACTGGATAACAACGTTGCAAAATTCTGAGCGCTCGGCTCGGTCCAAGATGTGTTGATCGGCTTGGAGGTCGAAATCTTCAGCCTGAACGGGTGAAGAAACATTGAAAGCAAAGGCAGCGCACGCCAATAAAAACCACTTCATAAACTTGTCCCCCTCTCTTTTGCAGATTTACTAAGAGATTTTAGCAAAATGGAATAAAAACACTATCTATTTTTTTTACTCTCTAGGAAGGATAAGCGAATTGCTGGTGCTGCGTCCGCTTTCGGGATTTTTCTCGAGAACCGTTAAGTGGATGAGTGCGAGAATGTCTCGGTAGGCAGTATCTTGGGAACATTTTGTTATCTTCCATAATCTCCGCATTTATTTCTTAACTAGCTAATAATTAAGAATATGCGTGTATTTTTTGAACCGGGTATAAAAATTTGATTTTGCGAAAGAATGTGTGGAACGTTTAATCTCGTGCAAAAAGCGGAGGTCTCCGATGAATCCATGGATAAAAATGCTTTTCTCAGCAACAGTGGCCACACTAGTGGTCTGTGAAGGAAACGCTTCGATTGAAGTGCTCGATTTGGATATCGTTTCCTACGAAGATTTTATCAATGAAGACCGCACGGCCTTGGATGCACTGCAACATGCTCTCTATGAAAAGGGGATTGTGGGGATTAAAGGGATACCCGGCTACAAGGAAAAGGTGCTGAAGTTTATTGAAACGGCGAGGGCCTTTTCTGCCCTTCCTGAGGAAGTCAAGGAGTCTTACGCCCCGAACCGCGCTTTGGGTGAGACGTTCCTTGGATACGAGAAGGGAAAGGAGAAGTTTAAACGTCCCGATGGCAGATGGGTCATCGACGATCTCAAAGTGTCTTACTATGGGTTTGTTCCGGATAGCGCGTTCAATAAATGGCCTAAGGAAATGGATCTGCGCACTCCCTTCCAAGACATCGGGAAATTGATGTCGGAGATGGGCGAGGCGGTCATGCAGAAAATTGGGTTGATCGGACCTAAAGCTGTTACCTCTCTTGATGGCGCCCCTAGGTTGGGACGGATGCTCTATTACCGTAAAAGCGAGGATAGTTCTAAAGATAATCCCTACTGGTGCGGTTCCCATTTTGATCATGGCCTATTTACCGCGCTGCTACCCGCCTTTTATTTCGCTCAGGGGGAGGCTGTGCCGGAGCCGGAAGAGGCGGGGCTCTTTGTGAAAACAACTTCAGAGGGGATTTTCAAGAAAGTCGTTGCCAACGACCCGGAGGTGCTGCTGTTTCAAGTGGGAGAATTTGGCCAGCTGGTGACCCATGATGCGATCCGTGCTACCGAGCATCGGGTCCATAAGGCGGAAGGACGCGTGGAACGTTTCACCATGGCGCTCTTTACCGATGCGCCGATGGACATGGAGGTCCGCTCCACTTCTGTGCTCACAGCAGATTCCCGTTATGGAGGAAAGGCCGGAGATCCTTGCACCTATCGCCATTGGAACGGGGAGTCGTTCAAGCGGTACCTCGTAAAAGATGATGATGTCAAATAATAATTTAAATCGTATTGGGTTGGTATTTTTTTAGGCTTGTTGTAAGCTATTCGTATCAACAACTCTCGATGCCCCTATGTTTACTCTTCGGATTCTGTTCGCTCTCTCATTGGCCTTTCTTATGGCGAGCTGCAGCTCGCTCTATGTGCATCCTACCGCGGAAAACACGGTTCCTCCGTTTGAACCGAAGAAACCGATCAAGATCGCGCTGGTGCTGGGCGGGGGAGGAGCTCGCGGTCTTGCGCATCTCGGCGCCATTAGGGAATTGGAGGCCGCCGGCATTCGGCCAGACCTGATCGTGGGCTGCAGTGCAGGAGCGATCATTGGCGCCTTCTACGCCGATGACCCTGATTTGACGCGGATTGAAAATCTGCTCCTTTCTTTAAGAAAAGCCGACTTGCTCGATACGAACATTTTTAGGTCTCGCTTTGGGGTCGTGCGCGGGAAGATGCTGCGCAAATTCATGAAAAAGCATCTGCATGCTAAAACATTCAACGAGTTAAAGATCCCGCTCATCGTGGTGGCCACCGACCTGTTTACAGGCGAGGTGGTGGAGCTTTCGCAGAAAAAAATTCCGATTGCAGTGCGCGCTTCCTGCGCCTTTCCGGGGATCTTCCAGCCCGTCCTTCTCCATAATCGGTATTTGATTGACGGCGGGGCCTCCGCCCCGATTCCTGTCGAGATTGCCCGGAAATATGGTGCGGAAGTGGTGATCGCCATCGACGTGAGCGAGCGGCTCCCTGAAGTCAAGCCGTCCCATCTTCTCGGTGTTGTCAGGAGAGGCATTGACATCAGCTATCAGAAATTTGTGGACCAATCAATTGCAAAAGCAGATATTCCGATCAAGATGAATTTTCAAGAAGTGGGGATCTTCGCCGATCACAGGAACCGTGAAATCTACGAGCATGGACGCGCGGTCGTTCTGAGCCTGCTTCTCGAAATCCAAAAGAAGGTGAACGATGCGCAGATACCGAAAACTAACCCCTGAGGAAGAGGGCATTCTCGTTTATAAAGAGACTGAGATGCCTGGCACCGGGGAGTATGATCACAACGAGCGCCCGGGTGTTTTTGTCTGCAAGCGGTGCGATGCGCCTCTCTACCTGTCCAAGGACAAATTTGCTTCGGGGTGCGGCTGGCCCAGCTTTGATGAAGAGATTCCCGGGGCGGTGGACCGAGAGCTTGATGCCGACGGAAGGCGCACAGAGATCCTCTGCGCCCGATGCGGCGGCCACTTGGGTCATGTGTTCCTCGGCGAGCGCCTCACCAAAAAAAATACGCGCCACTGCGTCAATTCTCTTTCCCTTCTTTTCATCCCCGCGCTCACCGAAGAGCGCTTAGAGCGGGCAATCTTTGCCGGAGGCTGTTTCTGGGGAGTGGAACACCTGTTTCAGAACGAGCCCGGAGTGGTCAAAACCACCGTCGGCTATATCGGCGGCCATGTGGCATCGCCCACCTACGAAGAGGTCTGCAGCGGGCTCACAGGCCATGCGGAAGCGATGGAGGTGGTGTTCGATCCGCGAGCGACGAATTTTGAAACGCTTGCCAAGCTCTTCTTCGAGATCCATGATCCAACCCAAAGCATGCGGCAAGGGCCCGACGTGGGCCCCCAGTACCGCTCGGCGATTTTCTACCTGACGGAAGAGCAAAAACGGACTGCAGAGGACTTGGTAAGGGAATTGGAGAGAAAGGGGTTGCATGTCGTGACAGAAATCACTCCGGCTTCTTCTTTTTATCCGGCAGAGGACTATCATCAACATTATTACGATAAGACGGGGAAAACTCCCTATTGCCATGTGCGAGTGAAAATGTTCGAATAAATTCATGAAGAGCTTTGCCGCTATATGTTTTCTTCTATCCATGAGTGTTTGGGGTGCGGCTTCAGAGCCTTTGGAGCGGGCCATCTTTGCCGGAGGCTGCTTCTGGGGTGTCGAGCATTATTTTCGAAGCGAGCCCGGTGTAGCAGAAACCACCGTGGGCTATATTGGGGGCTGCGCTGACGCTCCCACCTACAAAAAGGTCTGTAGCGGACAGACAGGTCATGCAGAGGCGGTGGAGGTGGTATTTGATCCGCAGGTCACGAGCTTCACAACGCTTGCCAAACTCTTCTTCGAGATCCATGATCCAACCCAACACATGCGGCAGGGGCCCGATGTGGGCTCTCAATATCGCTCGGCGATTTTCTATTTGACGGAAGAACAGAAAAAAATTGCTGAGAGGCTCGTGCAGGAATTAGAAAAGAAAGGACTGCATGTCACGACAGAAATCACTCCGGCCTCCATGTTCTATCCCGCGGAAAACTATCATCAGCAGTACTATGAAAAAAGAGGGAAGACTCCCTATTGCCATGTGAGGGTAAAACGGTTTTAAAACGCAAAGCCGCACAGAGAAACTTCTTTCGGATTTTTTACCACCGAGAGCACCGAGGGACACCGAGGCGGCTTCGCCGCGGGAAAGATAGGAAGTCTTCTTATCGCCCTTTTGTGAACGAAGTTCACGCCTCCAAGGAAAGAAATGTTTTTTAAGAAAGCAGGAAAATGCGCTGGATTTCTGCAATGTCATTGCTTTCTTAAAAAACATTTCTTTCCTTGGAGGTATGCTCCGCAAAAAGGGCGATCTCTCTTCTCTTCCTCTTTCTCGGTGATCTCGGTGCACTCGGTGGTGAAAATTCTTAAATACTTACGCGTAAAAGTATGTCTGCGCCTTTGCATTGAATCTTGCTATCTGCAGTGCTCTAAGTATGCGCCGAGCTCCGGATAGGTGGCATCGAGCTTTTCTTTCAGAGGAAGAAGCAGGCGCTCAATGTTTTCTTGCTCCTCAGTCCGGTCGCACGGGCGCTCGCTCTTTCTTAAATGGCCAAAGTCGATGCTCATGGGACGCGTGCCCAGAAACCCCATATTTCCTTCCAAGTTTTCCTCGGGATCGTCCAATCCTTTTTCGTAGCGCTCATGGAGGAATTTGACTAAGTTGGCAAGCCCTTGCCGAGCAAGATCTCCGCGCCCCGCTTCCATCCACTCTTCCAATGCGGGATAGAGAAGCTTTGCTTTTTTTTGCACACTAAATGCGACCGTATCGAGATCGATGGTGTAAGACTTTTGCGTGTCATCGGTAACTCTCAGGATGCAGTTCAGTGTGGAGGTGCGGTTGCAGTGTAGGACGATGAGGCCTGTTTCCTCTCTCCACTCCACAAACGCGAGTTTTGAGCTCCGGGCAATTTTTTTGAGTTTTTTGTGAATGCTGCGCGCAAGCTTTTGTTCGTAGTGGTTTTTGAGGAGTGGAAGGGAGCGGACCCATGGTGGGGGAATCCGGTGCGCATGATGGGGAAACTTCAGGACATACTGATGATCTGCAGATTCGAATGCGATGCACTGAGCGCCTTTACCGAGGTAGTGATAGGACTGTGCGAAGATCAGCCGACTTTCTTCAAGTGAAAGAGAAGAGAGCTCCCATTCTGGGTGGAACGGCAGAGAAGCGGGAATCGTGTAGGGGAAGCGCGTGACGGTTTGTTTTGAGATAAAACCAAAACTCAAAGCGAGCAGCGCGAGAGGAAAGAAAATCCACTTGTTCACACGAGGACGTCCACCAGTTCATGGTTAGGGTTTTGCCGGATGCAGTATTGTTTGTCCCATTGGCTATTGAACAGCGCCATCGGATTGCCTTGTCGGTCCTTGACGAGTGTCGAGCTCGTTGACTCTTTAAAGGTTTTCAGATCTCCTTTGATCCAGGCGCTGCATTGGTAGGGTAGAAGGGTGAGAACGGTATCGACGCCATACTCGTCCTTAAGGCGATACTGCATCACCTCAAACTGCAATTGTCCGACGGCAGCAAAGATCAGATCGTCTTCGCGCTGCAGAGAGCGGAGCATTTGGATCGCGCCTTCGTTAATGAGCTGGAGGACGCCTTTGTCGAATCCTTTGCGTTTGACGACATCTTTCGGATGGAGCCGGGCAAAAATCTCCGGTTGGAACTGGGGCAGCGGTTTGAAATTAAATCCTCCCGTGATCGAAAGGGTGTCTCCAATCGCAAAGAGCGAGGGGTTGATCACGCCGATGACATCTCCCGGATAGGCGACGTCGAGGGTCGTGCGCTCGCCGGCCACCATGCCATGGGGCCGTGAGAGGCGGATTTCTCTGCCGAGGCGATGGTGCTTCACAATGAGATCGCGATCAAAGCGCCCGGAGCAGATCCGGATGAACGCCATGCTGTCGCGGTGGCGCCGGTCCATGTTGGCCTGGAGTTTGAACACATAGCCGCTAAAAGGAGTTTTCACAGGATCGATTTCGATTTCGCCTCCGCCGTCGAGGTCTGCAAGTCTGCCGTGCGGGCACGGGGCTAAATGGATGAACGCATCGAAGAACGGCTCGACGCCGAAGTTGGTGAGCGCGGAGGCAAAGAATACAGGCGTCACTTCTCCGCTGAGAAAATGGTCTTGCGAAAAGGGGTTTCCGGCAAGTTCCAGGAGGTCGAGTTCTTCCCTCAGCTGCTTGTAGATCTCGGGGTCGATTTTATCTTTGGCTTCTTGGCTCGCTAGAGGGAGGCGGGTCACTTCAGCCTTTTGCGCGCCGCCGACGGAGGTTTTGGTAAAAAAGATACATTCTTGGGTTTCCCGATCGACGACCCCCTGAAACTGCTTCCCCATGCCAATCGGCCAGTTCATCGCATAGGAGTGGATCTGCAGCACATTTTCCACCTCATTCATCAGATCGAGCGGATCTCTTCCGGGCATGTCCATCTTGTTGATGAACGTGAGCACCGGGATTTTTCTCAATCTGCACACTTCAAACAATTTGCGCGTCTGCTTTTCCACGCCTTTCGAAGCGTCGATCACCATGATGGCGCAGTCGGCGGCCGTCAAGGTGCGGTAGGTGTCTTCCGAAAAGTCTTCGTGGCCCGGCGTGTCTAAGACGTTGATGATCGTATCTTTGTAGGTGAACTGCATCGCCGACGAGGTGATGGAGATCCCCCGCTCTTGCTCCATCGCCATCCAGTCGGAGGTTGCCGCTTTCCGTCCTTTGCGCCCTTTGACCATCCCCGCCGTCTGGATCATCCCCGAATAGAGGAGGAGTTTTTCGGTCAGGGTCGTCTTACCGGCATCGGGGTGGCTAATGATGGCAAACGTCCGTCTTTTAGCGACGGCTTCTTCTAGGTCGGTCTGATCAGTCATGATTTCTCTGTATAGGGGATTTCTTCAAAGGCGAGAAGTCTTTTTTTTATTTCGATCCCGCAGGAAAAGCCGCCGAGCTTCCCTCCGGTCGCAAGAACGCGGTGGCAGGGGATGAAGAGGGGAAAAGGGTTTGCCCCGCAGGCGTTGCCGACCGCGCGGGCAGCCTTGGGATTTTTCACTTGAACGGCTAAATCTGCATAGGAGGCGGTTTGCCCAAAGGGGATCTTTTGCAACTGCTTCCAGACCTGCTTCGTGAACGGGCTGTTGAGTGAGGTGTCGAGGGGTAGGGGGAAGGGAGAATTTTTTCTTTTTGCGTAGAGAGTAAGCCATTGCACGATAGGGTCCAGAAGGGCGGGGGCAAGAGTCGCAGGGTCGTAAGCGAGCTGAAAGCCCTCTTTCTCCGGGAGGGAGAGCTGGGTTTGCACGAGGGAGCCATCTGCGGCTTCCACGGAGATCAAAATCGAGGGCTGCCGGCTAATCAATAAAATTTTCATGGGAGTACAGGGGTTTTTGAGCCATTGTACCTGAGGATGAAGATTAAACGCAAAGACACGAAGACTAAAAAGGAGCATTTATAATGATTTCTTTGCGGCTTTGCGTTTATCCCAAGTCTAGGTTGTAATATAGCTTGCGGCTTGTGCTCGATTTACTTTTAGGCAAGCGTCCAGGATCTCGAGAAATGCACCAGCATCATTCTCTTCCAGGCTTTCCAATAAGGCTTGCGCGACTTTTTCATGATCTTTGAAAAATTGGCTAGGTTTATGCGGTAAAGAAGAAGCCTTTTTTTTACTCTTTAAGATGGGAGCATCTTCGAAGCAAAACTTCCGCTTTCTTGATGTCTTTTTTTTGGTCATTTTTCTTTCCTCCTCACAATAAGCGAACATTATTTTATACCCCAATATATTGTGCACTAGAAATTTTCAGTGTCTCCCTATCACCTACTAAAGAGATGAGGATTCTCTAATCTTATTTTAAATTCGAATATAGATGCTGGATGAGGAGCTGATTTCTTTTGCTCTGATATGCCTGCATTTAGTAGCATCTCCGTACCTAACATGGAGAACAATATGCTTATTTTTGCAACCTCTGCTTTATCCGTCTTGTCAAGCCTCTTTTATGTTAATGAGCCGGTCGTGGACATGCGAGAAAACCCTACCCATGAATCCAAAGTCGTTTCCCAAGTCGCCTTTTCTGAAAAAATTAGCGTGGAAAAAGAGAATCAGGGCTGGTCTTACATTGTTAGCTCAGATGGATATAAAGGCTGGGTTCCGTCGCATGCCTTCTTACCGCGTAATGCTCCTTACGATGCCGCGCTGAAAGTTTCTCGGTTGATGGCGCATGTTTACGGTGTAAAAGACACAGAATATGGCCCCATCATGACCTTGCCTTATGGCGCAAAACTGCAAGCTGTGGATACTAGCGATGCACGTTGGACCAAAATTGTATTGTTAGATGGGAAAGAAGGCTACATTCAGAATGGAGACTTAGCAGCCGGACATGCATTACAGGATAAAAAAGACCTTGTGGAGTTTAGTCAGCGATTTCTAGGATTACCCTATACTTGGGGCGGTCGATCGAGCTTCGGTTATGATTGTTCCGGCTTTGTACAGATGCTTTATAGCCAAATCGGGATTGCGCTACAGAGGGATGCTAAGCAGCAGGTTCTCGACGAGCGTTTTCGAACCGTTGCAATATCCGATCTTGAGCCAGGAGATCTGATATTTTTCGGTAAGTCAGAGCAAAGAATCATGCATGTTGGAATGTATATCGGAAATGGGAATTTTATTCATTCAACGGCAAGAGAGTACCGCCCTTGGATCAGAATTAGCAGCCTCTCCGATGCAGAATGGTTTGGACAAGGGGATGTCTATTATCCTTTCCGCATGGCGCGTCAGTTAAGAACAAAGTGAGGTTGTAACCAAGATTTTTTTTGACTCATGCTAAACTTTGTTTCACGTTTTTGATTCGCTAATACAACTTTTTTTTCTAATGATTTGTGTTGTTAAAAAATGTACGGATTGTGGCATGCTTTTCGCCAAGGTTTCGATGCCCGATAATTAAAAAATTCAAATGGAGAATAGATATGACAAGTTCAGTTGGTTTTGCTCAAATGGAACCAGTTCGTTACGATCAAGGTAAAGTTACCTCTACTGAAAGACCTTTTAGATATTATTTCAATGGCGAAATGGGGAGTAAAGTTAAAAATGCCACATATTGTCGAGCGGCGTTAGACATCACTCTCCAGCCGGGAGTCGATGCACAGAGGATTACAGAACTCTTTTTTGAAAATGCCCCCCATGAGTGTGGCTTTGTATTTTGGATGGTAGATGGTGCCGGCTGTGAGAGCACAAGTTTCAGTGGTATTGAGAAGGTGCGTGATGTCGTGTCCAAGATGGAAGAAATGTTCTATCTCCCTGCAGAGTTTTCTAAACCTGTCCTTGAGGAATTGAAAGAACGTGAGTAGAATCTGCCAGACTAGCCATTAATCGGAGTGGGCCCGTCAAGGGCCTGCTTCCTTTTCTACACCTTTGCTCAATCAAGTTAGGGCATTAATAGCAATTTAACATTTTTAATCGAGTAAATATGACATCAGCAACGAGTGTTTCTAGTACGCATAATTATCATGGAAATTCAGATATTAACTTTTGTTTGGACGAACAGGATGGACTTTCTGTCACGATTGATACAGAAAGGCTTCATTTGAGATCAGTTCTGGCAACAGAGCAAGAATATGACTCTTACGCGGCTCTTTTTGGAGACGAAGATGTGATGTGTAAATATCAGTCAGGCGTTAAAAAAAATAGGGAAGATATGGTGTCGAGGATTAACGATACTTGGGTCAAGCGGTGGCATGGAAACGACCCTTATAGTGCATTTGCTGTGTTCAAGCGCGATACGGATGACTTTTTAGGCCACATAAATTTAGGTCATGGCGATGTAGCGGGAGAGTCCGAGGTGGCCTATCTTTTCATGAAAAATTGTTGGAGGCAGGGATTCGGGACTGAATCTGTCACTGCAGTCGTTCAAGAATATGCTCCAGCCACAGTGCAAGAAGGATATCTTTTAGACGGAAAAGCGCTGGTAAAAGTCCTTGCGACCGCAAGACCGGACAATCCTGGCTCTTGTGTGATTTTAGAAACGGTGGGAATGCAACTGATTGGCAAGGAAGAAAAATATGGCGCTCTTAGACATTGTTATGCGTTGGAGTTAAAGGATATTCCGAAAACCATAGAAAGAGGTTGAGCTAAATCTGAAAAATTTGTCTAATCTATCACTTCAAACTCCACACACCTTAAGAGACGGAGACGATGATGACTCATCCAGTAGGCGTTCTCAATTCGTGTGCAGCGTATATTCTCCAGATACTGAATGCCGGGGGTAGAACATCCACCCAGCCTCCAGCTGATCTCTTCACTTCTACCATTGCCTCAGCGCCTCCACTAGATGTCTCTTATCTCTTTAGTCCGGTACCACTACAAGACGTCGATTTTTTAAGGCGGCAGATTGTGTTTTTTGGAGAGCGGCACAACTTTAATGTCGACGCATGGTATCGCACTGTCAGCTCCTTAGATGTTCCCTTCCTCTCCTACCTCCTTGTGATCAATTTTGTCATGGATAACTATGTCATTGAGGGCCCGATCCCCTCTTTTCTCATACAGGCAGTGGGAAGAACGGGGAGGCCCTATCTTTTGATCCTTTTACAGCTGCGGTCTTCTTTTCAACGTCTTGCGCCGGAGGATCGCGCCGCAGTCAGAACCCATTTTTTGGAAAGTCTTACCTGCAATCATGTGCCTTTGGATCCCTTGACCCCCGCAGGCGCCTTGTTGCGTGAAATCACGGTCTTTGCCGACCTGTTTGCAGGGGAGAATATTCCGTTTCGCGTGTGCGCCGAAGCGTGTAAGCCTTACTCCGACAGACCGGAACCGATGATTTGCGACGGTTGAATAGGAAGGGGTGCTTCAAATGCATTGCATTGATATGCAAGGACTTAAGAAAAGTTGTTGAAATAAAATTGTAATTTTATTACATTATAGGAATGCTATGAAGGCAAAGAAGTCTGCCTTTGACGTGCTGAGACAGGTCAAGGAGAACGTTCGAAATGGGACATATGTTTTATCAAGGCATGCCATTGCGAGGCAAAAGGAACGCGATATCACGTTGCGAGACGTTTTGGCCGTTTTAGAACATGGGCGGCACGAGCAGAATAAGGACGAGTTTTCCGTGAAAAACCAAACGTGGAAGTATGCTATTCGCGGTAAGACGGTAAACGGTTTGGAATTGAGGGTTGTTGTTTTATTTGAAGAAGAAATGGTGATTGTCACGGTAATTGATGTGGATTAAAACTATGAAAAAGAAAAACAGAAAAAAAGAAACGTTTGTTTTTGATGGGCTTGGATTTCCAATCAAGTTAGTCAATGCGCCAATGAAGAAAGTAGCTGGGGAGTGGTGCATCGATATCAATATGAATAAGCTCATGATCGTGGCTTTGGAAGCGCTTGTCCGAAAACCAAGTTCACTCACTGGCGATGAGTTGCGTTTTATCCGATCATACTTTCAAACGACAACAACAGAGTTTGGGAAAATATTTGGAGTCAGCCATGTAGCAGTACTGAAATGGGAAAAAGGGGAAAATCAAATTTCTCCGGCCATAGACCTTTACTTGCGCCTCTATATTGTGGATCATTTAAAAGCCAAAGATGCAGAATTCAGAGCCATTTACCGAGAGCTTAGCCTGGAACAGCTATCTAAAAAGGGAAAGGGTAAGATTCACCCACTCATTGTCGATGCGACATCAGAGGATTTGAAAATAGCTCTCTAAAAATAGAGTTTCTCGCCTTGTCTGGCAAAGATCCATTCGACGCCTAAATCATTGGCTTTTTCGAGCTCTTTTCTGATTTGGGCGCGGATGCAGCAGCCTGTGACGAAGGGGTCTTTGATATGTGTGATGACGATCTTAAGGTGCTTGAGCCCTTTCTTGGGACGCGCAGGATTGACGAGGGCGGCAAGCGCGCGCAGCTCGCGCATGAGGTAGGAGGGATCGAGATGCCCCTCGACGGTTTGGCCCGGATGATGTTCTGCATAAGAGCACTCGATAAAGAGCCCGCGCAATTTCTTTTGCCGCAGAAGAGGCGCTAAGGCCTGCCAGAGCGTTTGAAGGTGTTTTTGAGACCCCATGGCATCGGAGGCGGTATCGCCCAGGTACGCGAGGTAGAGTCCGGAAGATTCGATCAGGAAAGCGGTGGAGGGATAGCCTTCGGGGTGGCTGAGCTCAAAGGGTTCCACGGAGAGGCCCGTTTCCGGGATGGCGGCCATTTGTTTTAAACTGAGCCGCTCATAGCGGTACTGGCCGATACAGGGCTCTACCCCTTCGGAGCCAAAGTTGGGCCAGATTTTTCCGTTGAAGAGATAATCCCTCAGATAGTCGATGGTTGGCGGAAGGGCGAAGATCGGTTTTTTTGTGTCCACGGGGGCATTGAGGACAAGCCCTGCCACATGGTCGAGGTGGGCGTGGGAAATCACATATGCTTTGATGCGGTCGCGCAGAATCTGCCCTTCAAAACCATAGGGACTTTCCTCATCTTTCTTAATGTCTTGAAAGCTCTTTTTCTGATGCGCGAGATAGATGCCGCTAAGGAGGCTTCCGGCGTCGATGGCAATAAAATTCTCCGCAGTCTTTTTGGCAAGCAGGTATCCCGAGACGTTGGTTTCTAGGGGGCCGCCGCCGCATCCGAGCACGACCACCTTGAACTCTTCTAAGGAAGAGAAAAAGAGGCGCCGGAAAAAGGAAAAGGGAAAACAGCTTTTCATGAACTTATTCATAGGTTTTTCTGGCCGCCGTGTCAAATAAAAAACCTTGTCCGTTTTTTTGTCTTGAGGCAATCTGTTAAAGATTTAACGCTAACTTAAGGGAGTAAAATGCGGCAAACGGCGGTTCTTTTTTGTCTGTGGATCTTTGGGGTTTATGGAGTTCAGACCGATTTTGACAGCGTTGTCGTGGGATCTAGCCCGATCTGCATGTGCGAGGCCATCTATAGAGCGAAAACGGGCGAGCAGGTGCTCCTCGTGGAGAGAGCGGCCGAATGCGGGGGAGCTTGGAAGAGCATCACCATTTGCGGCATTCCCAACGTCGATTTGGGATGTCATGAATTTGGGAACAATAAGCAGGTCGAACAGTTCCTCGAAGAGTATATCGGATGCAGGATGATCCGCAATGCGCCCAAGCAGAAGGGAAAAGGGGTGAAAAAAAGCGATTGGGGGACCTATCCGCAGAGAGGCTGCCATGAAATGTCGCAGAACTTGCAGCGGCTGATGCAGGAAGCGGGCGTGACGATCCTGCTGAGTACGCGCCTAGAGAAAGTGTTTATCGACAAGAACCGAAAAATTGCGGAGGTGCAGATCAACGGGTCCAGGTATTCGACGAAAAAAATCGTGGTCACCGCCTACAGCGAGATTGAGATTGAGAACGTGTACCACATCAATAATACCCGCCAGAGCAAGTACCCCCATCTTTACATGCTGGTCCGCGACCCTGCTCCCACCCAGTTTACCTACCATCAGCCCTCCATTACGGGAGTGACCCGTCTGATGAATGTGACCCAATTTACCGGTTTAGAAGAGAGGGGGTTCCAGCTCATCTCTTTGCAGGTTCGCGACGAGAAAGCGTTGGACCAGGGAGCGAAGTATTTTGAAGAGCTCAAGCGCCTAGAGCTGATCTCCCGTTCTGCAGAACTTGTTTGTATGGAAAGCTACATTTATGAACAAAGCGTCTTTGATAAGAGTGTACTTACCAAAGCAGGCCCCGAAGCAGCTGCAATTTTCGAACAGCTCGACACGAATCATATTAGCAACATCAGCAAGTATGTGGATAAATGGAAAAAAGTGATGGCGCCGTGTAGCAGCGCGCACTAGAACTTCCCAAACGTGCCCTTGCCCGTGCCCGTGCCGGTGCACATACGCGTTAAGCTAAGATGTTTTGGCATGATTCAAACTTGGATAACATTAAGCGAGAAGATTCAACGCAAAGACGCGGAGCCGCAAAGACGCAAAGGTCGGAGGGAGTTTTTTATATTGAGGATGCTGGGGTCTTATTGCCCTTTTGTGAACGAAGTTCACACCCCAAGAAAAGAAATGTTTTTTAAGAAAGCAAAGCAGTTGTAGAAATCCAGCTCATCTCCCTGCTTTCTTAAAAAACATTTCTTTCCTTAGGGGTATGCTCCGCAAAAAGGGCAATTCTTGTCTCTGCGTCTTTGCGTCTTTGCGTTTATCCGGGCCGACGTTTAAGTTGTTCATTTGCTTTGTTTTGAAGTAGCATTTATCTTTTTACGATCCCTTAGCTTAACGCGTATGGGCACCGGCATGGGGAAGGGCACGGCACGTTAGAGGTGAAGTCTATTGACCCGGGATACTTAAATCCATATACTACGGAGTAAATGAGGGAGTTCGGTCATGACGAGTTCGCATCAGTTTAAAGAATTTCTTAATACATTTGTTCCCGCCGTTGCCGCCAAGTCCCGCCAGGCCAATAAAGCGGTGTGGATCCTTGAGACGACAGGGGCCGCCGATGCCGCCGATTTGAAAGCCGAGCTAGATACCGCACTGCGCATGCTGTTCAACGATCGGAAAACCTATGAAAAACTTCTCGCATGGGACCGCGAGCCCTTGGACCCTCTACTCAAGCGTCAGCTCAATGTGCTCATCCGCACCTTCAAACAAAATATGATCCCGCAGCCCTTGCTCGAAGAGATCGCCCAAAAAGAAGCGGCGCTCTCCCAAGTGTACGCCACTTACCGCCCGGAAATAAAAGGAAAAAAAGTTTCTGAAAATGAAATTCGCGAGCTCTTAAAAAATGAAAACGATGTCGCGGCCCGCAAGCTTGCCTGGGAAGCTTCCAAAGAAATCGGCAGCATCTTGGCCCCGCGGATCTTAGAGCTGGTCGCCTTGCGCAACAAAGCGGCCCAAAGTTTGGGCTACTGCGATTATTTCACGATGCAGCTCGATCTCCAAGAGGTGGACGCAAACTGGCTGCAAGCGACGCTGGATGATTGTGCCTGCAGCTCCGCTCCGGCCTACCGAGAAGTGATGAAAGAAGTTCAGCAGCAGTTGTCTCACCGCTTTCACGTTCCCGCCGAGCAGCTCGGCCCCCAGATCGGCCCTTGGGCATGGAGCGAGCCGTTCTGCCAAGAAGATCCTTTGGATTGCCAAGAGCTCGACACCTTGGTCGATCATATCGATATCCCTGCTGTCAGCAGGGGCTTTTATCAAAAAATGGGCATCGAAGTGCACCCCATCTTAGAGCGCAGCGATATGTTTGAGCGCCCCGGAAAAAACCAGCACGCCTTTTGCATCAACATCGATCGGAGCGGCGATGTGCGCACGCTGAACAATGTGAAGAGTTCGATCAAGTGGCTGGAAACCGTGCTGCACGAGCTTGGACATGCGATATACGATGTTGGGTATGATCCGCAGCTTCCCTGGCTATTAAAAGAGCCTCCTCACATGATCACTACAGAGGCGATGGCCCTCATCGCCGGACGCCAAGCCTACCGCTACGCCTCGCTGAAACACCTGCTCAACGCTCCCGAGAAGGAGCCCCTCATGAAAAAAGCGGAGGTCAGTTTAAAGCGTCGGCAGCTCATTTTCAGCCGCTGGGTACTCGTTATGACCGCCTTTGAAAGAGAGCTCTACAAAGAGCCTGCCCAAGATTTAAACACCCTCTGGTGGGGCCTTGTCGAGAAATACCAACAGATTCCGGCTCCCCAAGGACGCCAAGGGAAAAACGATTGGGCGGCAAAATACCACATCGGTTTGGCGCCCGTCTACTATTTTAGCTACCTCCTTGGGGAAATGTTTGCCTCGGACATTGAGAATGCGCTCCTCAAAGCAACAGGATCTGTGGAGATCTCCACTCCGCAGGCGGGAGAATTTTTGCACAAGAAGCTCTTTATTCCCGGCAACCGGATGAGCTGGAGCGCACTCGTCGAGCATGTGAGCGGCAAGCCCCTCTGCCCCAAAGCCTGGGTCAGCCAGTTCTCTTAGTCTTTTCCTCTTCTCTTTTTTTTCTGCCCAGCTTATAGCTAAGTTATGGGCCAGGATAAAGATATTATCATTGTTACGGGTAGCTGCGGGCGCATTGGCTCCAGCGTCGTGCATAAGCTCGGGGAAAAATATCGGATCATCGGGTTCGAGCTGCTCAAGGCTATCTACGCATCGGACAGCGAAGAACTTGTCCCTGTTGACCTCTCTTCCGATGAGAGCGTCCGCCAAGCTTTTAACCACATCCGTCACTTCTATGGAAATCGGATCGCCTCGGTCATCCACTTGGCCGCTTACTACAGCTTTGATCAGCAGCACTCGGACCTCTATGAAAAGATCACCGTCGGAGGGACGCGGCGCCTGCTTCAGGAGCTGCAAACATTCGATGTGGAACAATTTTTATTCTCCAGCACCATGCTCGTTCACAAGCCCTGCCAGCCGGGACAAACGATCAATGAAGCATGGCCGCTACAGCCAAAATGGGACTATCCGCTCTCCAAAGTGCACACCGAAAAAGTGATCTCCGAGATGCGCGGCAAAATTCCTGCCGTCATCATGCGCATTGCCGGCGTCTATGACGATCATTGCCATTCGATCCCCATCAGCAACCAGATTCAGCGGATCTACGAAAAACAGCTCGAGAGCCATCTATTCTCGGGAGCGATCTCTCACGGCTCTTCCTTCCTCCATATGGACGACCTCGTAGACGCCATTGCGCTCGCCGTTGATAAGCGGAAAATTCTTCCCCCGGAGGTCACCATGCTCCTCGGAGAGCCGATCACCCTCAGCTACGATCAGCTGCAGCGCCAAATTTCGCGCCTCATTTACGGTAAAGAGATCACCACCTATCGGGTGCCGAAGGTCATTGCCATCGCCGGCTCTTGGGTCCAGTGTCACATTCCCGGCCTAACGCCCCCCTTCATCAAACCTTGGATGATCCCGCTGGCCGATGACCATTATGCGCTCGACATCAGCCGCGCGAAGCAACTTCTCGGCTGGGTGCCGCAGCGGACCTTGGAAAAGACGCTCCCGACCATGATCAATGCGCTCAAAAAAGATCCCGCTATGTGGTATCGGGACCAACACCTCAAAGCTCCTCACCATTTTCCAAAGGCTTCGTGACCCGGCCTTAAGGCCAGGTCACCGGCAGCTGTGCTGGATGCGATTCCCGTCCAACTTTATCCGTGCTATCAGATTGTGTTCCATTGCAGCGAAGAACACGTTGGGGGAAAATCGATGGATGCTTGCAATTTTGTGCCCTGTGCAAAATAATCGAAAAAAATACTTGAACGAAACTTTGGTCTATGTAGACTGGAAAGAGTGTTTTTAAACCAAAGGATATTGTCACATGGCTAAGAAAAAAGCAGCAAAGAAAGCCGCTCCTAAAAAAGCAGCAAAGAAAAAAGCAACAAAATCAAAGAAGAAGGGGATGGGCACCGGCGGATGCGGGTGCTAGTCTGATCTTTTGTCCCCAGAGGTCGCGGGTTAAGTGGCTCTGGGGATTTTAATCCTATTCTTACCGGTCAGCGGCTTTGCGTTGATGGGCCTTGCAAAGCAGTTTTCCCTGCTCGACAACTCCCTTCAGAAAAAAAGTGATCCATCCTTCCCAATCATGTTCCTTCGAGAGCGCGAGCAGGCGGTCGAAGTATTCCTTGCGGTACTTTTGAAAATAGCCGCTCATGTAAAATAGAGGCGCCGACGTCACTCCCTTCTTGTAGAGAAGAAAAGGGATCAGCAGCCGCGCCACTCTTCCATTGCCATCCATGAACGGATGGATCATCAGAAATTGTGCAAAGATAATCCCCGTTTGGATGAGAGGATCTCCATCTTGAGACTCTGCATACTTTTCTAATTTTTTCAGATAGGGGAGCACGTAGCGGGGAGCAGGGGGATAGCAGAAGGCCTCTTCCATTCGGCATCCTGTCGGCCCCACCCAATTCTGCCGATTCCGGATGCAGCCCGGCTCTTTGTTGGTGAGCAGCGCATGGACCTGCTTGATAAAAGCCGGAGAAAGCGTGTGCCCCTTTTTTTGCCTGATGAGGCGGAGGGCTTTGAGGCACTTCCGGATCTCTTGAGGCTTTGGTGGCGTCTGCGCTTTGAAGGTGTCTTTCGCTTCCTTCAGCGAAAGAAACAGCAGCGCTGCCCGCGGGGTCGTTTGGAGAATTTCCTCAAAGCGGCCCAGGACCCGATTGGCTTCTCCCGCAAGGGGGATCAAGGCAGCCCATTTGATGTGTTTTAGGGGCAGTGCGTCGGGGACCGAGGTTTTAAAGTGCATAATCTTAGATATAACATAAAGATTATTTTAGGTAAAACGTTTGATTTTAAACGTTGATAGTTGTAAAATTAATGTAATTATGAAAACTAAAACAAAGAAAATTGATCCTGTATTTAAAAAAGTCTTTAAAATAAAGATTACTCGTCAATATACGGGCGCCATGCTGCCTCAACGCTCTTTTAAGGCCCCTAATCCTAAACGCCTTCCTCTTGCGATGACCCGCAAAAAACCGGCCTTCATTCACTGCATTGAAAATTCGACCATGGATGGCAGCGACCGTTATGCCCGGCGTGTGGAAGCACGCTTCATCGATGAAAAGGTGGGGTATGGCGTATTTGCCAAAAAGGGCATTCCAAAAGGAGAAGTTCTCGGCGTCTATACCGGAAAACTCAAGCTTCTAGAAGGGGATTCCCACAGCAAGTACCTGTTTTCGTTTCATGCTAAAGCGTTGAAGGATGTACTGGTCGATGGGAAGAATGCCGGCAATTGGACCGGGCTCATGAACCACAGCCCCTACAAGTCTAAAATGACCAATGTCGACGTCAAGGAATTCTTCTATAACGGCCTTCCTTACATCATTTTCTTTGCCTATAAGCCGATCAGAAAAGGGGAGCAGCTCCTTTATGACTATGGCGATGACTACTGGGACGCCTTAAGTACAAAACCTAAGGACCTCCAAATATCCCTCCAAAAGGCAGCTCCATAAGTTCTAAGACTCCCAACGGGGGAAATTCCACAAGATCGAGGAGCATGTCCTTGATGTGCTCCTGCTCGGACACTTGCTTGATCGTTTGCCCTAAAGCGGTGCCCATCAATTGGTGAACCGGGAGGCCGCCGGTCGAGGTGACATCAGTGAGGATAATTTGATCAATGGGGGAGAGCGTGTGCACTCCACTCCCTTCATTCTTATAGACAACATTAGCAGTAATGTTGTTCAAAATGAGTTGTTTGATCACCGCTCTCCTGTGGCTTTTTTTTCCGGACTTAGGCGATCGCAGGTAGTTCCTCATGAGCGTCGTCCAATTGCCTGTGTAACTCTCATCCGAGTCGAATTCAAAGCTGAGATGCACGTCGCTCACCGTCACCGTATCGATCACAACATGCCGATCGAAGTAGCGTTCGAGGGGGCAAACGATCTCCATGCTGTTTGCGGAAAGGGCTGTGCTGAGGAGGGAGCCTTTGGGATTGCCGATGCTGAATTTGTCGACAGTAATGGAGCCCAAACCCACCTCAATATCTCCAATGTCTACAGCTGTTTTCAGTTGGCGTGCGAGGTTGGCGGCCACCATGTCGGGTACGCTCGACCAAATAAGAAATAGAGCGACCGCGGACGCTAAAATAATGATGAGGAGCAGACCCAGCACACTTTTGACCAAGGTTCTCACTTGAATAGTCCTTTAAAAGGAATCTTCAAGAGATCTTGGGCATTTTTCGGAGGATTCTTGATGATATCATTGAGCATGTTATTGAGATTTTCTTTCATGAAGACGCTTTTGAGCATTTGCCCTAAGACACTCTCCATGATCTGGTGCATCGGAACGCCGCCTGTGCTGCTGATATTGGTCAACACGATCTGCGGGATGAGTGGGAGCCGTTTGATTTTTTTAGGATTTGTGCGGTAAACGACATCGACAGAAATATTGTTTAGGACAAGCCGTTTAATGAAGACCGTGCGCGTATCTTGTGAGGCCGGTTCCGGTGCATTTTCGTAATTGCTCATGATCTCCGTCCAATTTCCCCTGGTGCCGCTCGCCGAGTCGAACTCGAGGCCCAGTTGAATATTGCTGACGCTGATCTCATCGATGACGACATCCTGTTTGAAGTAGCGGGTAACAGGGGCATTGATCGTGATGTTGACGGTCGAGAGGGCTGTGGGAAGGACCGAGCCTTTTGTATTGCCGATGACCAGTTTTTTGAAGCCGATCGCGCTAAATCCCAAACTGACGCTGCCCACCGAAACGGGAACCTTAAATTGGCTAGTCATTTTTCTTTCGATCGTGCCCGAGAGTCCTGAGCGAACGAGAAAAAAGGTAATCACGAGTCCGATCAGCACAAGAACAACTAAGCCCCCAATGCTGCGAAAAAAAATCTTCATAAGCCCCTCCTAAACACAGAGTATTCAAATAAAGACTTACATTTCAAGAGATAAAAGAAAGAAAAAGATCGGGCACGGGCAAGGGCTCGCACACGGGCACGAAAAGAAAGACCTTACACTAAATTATTCTTTCTTTTCGTGCCCGTGCGCGAGCCCTTGCCCGTGCCCGATCTTTTTTTCTCTTGAACTGATTCCATTCGTGCCAACGTGAGAAATCAGTTCAAAAAAGGCCAGGTTTAGTATTCCCCGCCGTGCATGCCCGCATGGGCTGCAGGTTTGGGGTTTTCATCAGGCTGATCGGTGATGATCGCCTCTGTGGTGAGGAGCAGGCCGGCGATGGAGGCTGCGAGTTCAATGGTGTAGCGAACGACTTTCGTCGGATCGAGAACGCCCATGGTGAACATGTTGCCGAATTCGTCGGTTTGCGCATTCCACCCTTCAGAAACGCCCATTTGGGCTACTTTCTGCACGATGATCGAGCCTTCTCTGCCTGCGTTCTCTGCGATCTGCTTGAGCGGATAGCTAAGGGACTTGATGATGATCTCGACGCCGAGCTTGATGTCTCCGGAAACGGTTGTCGCCAGCTTCTCAAGGACGGGGATGCAGCGGATGAGAGCGACGCCTCCGCCGGGGAGGACGCCTTCTTCCACAGCTGCTTTCGTCGCATGCTGCGCATCGTCAACGCGGTCTTTGATCTCTTTCATCTCGATTTCCGTTGCAGCTCCGACGCGGATGATCGCGACGCCGCCGGCGAGTTTCGCCAAGCGCTCTTGGAGCTTCTCTTTGTCATAGTCAGAGGTGCTCTCTGTGATCTGACGCTTGAGAAGCGCAATGCGGCCCTCGATCTCCTGTTTTTTGCCGGCGCCTTCGACAAGCGTTGTCTCTTCTTTGCAGACGATCGCTTTCTTAACTTTGCCGAGCATGTCGAGGGTCACGGTCTCTAACTTGATGCCGAGATCTTCGCTGATGAACTGTCCGCCGGTGAGGATGGCGATATCTTGTAAGATGGCTTTGCGGCGGTCGCCGAAGCCGGGGGCTTTCACGGCGCAGACTTTGAGGCCGGCGCGGAGGCGGTTGACGACGAGGGTCGCCAGCGCTTCTCCTTCGACATCTTCAGCAATGATGAGGAGCGGCCTGCCCGATTCTGCAGCAGCCTGAAGAATGGGGAGGAACTCTTTCATCGCAGCGATCTTTTTCTCGTAAATGAGGACGAACGCATCTTCTAAAACAGCCTCTTGCGCCTCTGCGTCTGTGACAAAGTAGGCGGAGAGATAGCCTCTATCGAAGTTCATCCCTTCGACGACGTCGAGGGTGGTCTCAAATCCTTTTCCTTCTTCGATCGTGAGGGTGCCGTCTTTCCCGACGCGCTCCATCGCCTTTGCGATGATCTCGCCGATCTCTGTGTCGCCGTTGGCAGAGAGGGTGGCCACTTGGGCGATCTCTTTGCGGTCTTGGATCGGCTTGCTCATGGTTTGAAGGTGGGCGGCAATGGATTTTACGGCCATGTCGATGCCGCGCTTGACGTCCATCGGATTGGCGCCGGCGGTCACATTGCGGAGGCCCTCGCTATAGATTGCTTCGGCCAGGACAGTCGCGGTCGTGGTCCCGTCGCCGGCTTTGTCGGCCGTCTTGCTCGCCACTTCTTTGACCATTTGGGCGCCCATATTTTCATGCTTGTCTTCCAGCTCGATTTCTTTGGCGACCGTAACCCCGTCCTTCGTGATATGGGGAGATCCGTAAGACTTATCGATGACGACATTGCGCCCTTTGGGGCCCAAGGTCACCTTTACCGCAGACGATAAAGTCCGCACGCCTTTCAGGATCTTTTGACGCGCTTCTTCTTTAAACTTAATATCTTTAGCAGCCATTTTATGGTTCTCCTTTAGTTAATGATCGCAACGATGTCGTCAGCTCGGACGATGACGAACTCTTCGTCATCTAACGTGATTTCTTGACCCGAATATTTGTCCATGAGGATCTTGTCGCCGACTTTGACCGGCATCGGCAGTGTTTTGCCTTCAGCCGTGACAGCTCCGGGGCCGATTGCAACCACGAGGGCTGCCTCTTGTTTTTTCTTGGCCGAGTCGGGAAGAATGATCCCGCCTTTGAGGGTTTCTTCTTGCTCAAGGCGCTGGGCTACAACGCGGTTGCCAAGAGGATTGATCATGAGTTTTTTTTCTGTTTGTACCATCGGAATTAACTCCTTGTTAGTGGGTGTTATTTTACAAGGTTAGGGGATTAAATGCAAGAGGTTAGCAGTAACAGAGGGAAAGTGCTAAAATGAGTGGAATTAAAAATTTACAACGCAATGCCGCGGGCATACTATTACGCATAAGTTTTTCTTGCTATGTATTCAGGTTGAAGAAGTTCGGCTATTCAACGCAAAGACGCAAAGACGCGGAGACGCAAAGACAAAGAAGAACTCGAGAGATCGCCCTTTGTTGCATCCTAAACTTGACGCATCCGAATCAATTTCAGTTTCTTCGTTGCGCCTTTGCGGCTTTGCGTCTTTGCGTTGAATCTTCTATCCTTGACTTGAGTGATCCTGTTATGAATAATACGCCTTCACCCAAGGTTTAAAAAAATGACTATAGATCGAAGCCAAGTCCCTCGTGAAGACAAATGGAACATTGAAGCCTTTTACCCTTCCCTCGAAGCTTGGGAAAAGGACCTAAAATCGCTGGAGAGCTTTGAGACAATCCTTTCCTATAAGGGGACGCTATCCCAAGATGCCGGCCGATTAAAAGAATTTTTTATCCTCTACTTCAAGCTCGATCGGCACCTGACCAAGCTCTATACCTACGCCCACCTCAGGCACGATGAAGATCTGACGAACGATCTCCATAAGCAGGCCTATGGCAGAGTTGTGGCCCTCCTCCACGACTTCAAGCAAAAGACCTCATGGCTTGAGCCGGAGATCCTCCAGCTGCCGGATGCGCAGCTAAAAAATTATTTGGCCGCGGACGAGCTCAAAGACTATCGGGTCCATCTCGAAAAGATCATCCGCCTCAAACCCCATACGCTCTCCGCTGAAAAGGAGGATCTCTGCGCGCTCGTCGGAAAAGCACTCTCCACCGCGCATCAGGTGTTTAGCGCCTTCAATAATGCCGATCTGAAGTTTCCCAAGGTCCAAGACAGCAAAGGGGACATGCAGGAGCTGACGCATGGGAAATTTTTTCTCTATCTGCGCAGCCAAGATCGGGCGCTCCGCACGGCTGCCTTCAAAACGCTCCACAACAGTTTTTCGAGCTATGAAAACACACTCTGCGAGCTGATCCAGGGACAGATGCAGGCCCATCTTTTTGAAATGCGCGCGCGCGGCTACAAATCGTGCCTCGAAGCCGCTCTCTTTCCGCACCAGATCGATCCGGCGGTCTATACCTCGCTCATCTTTGCAGTGAGAAAACATCTCGGCTCGCTCCACCGCTACATGGAGCTCCGAAAAAAAATCCTCGGGGTCGATGAGCTCCACATGTACGATCTTCACGTGCCGCTTGTGAAGGAGGTCGATTTTTCGATGGACTATGCAGCGGCGGAGAAGAGTGTCGTCGAATCGCTCGCCATTTTGGGTCCCGACTATCAAAAAGATCTTCAAAAGGGACTCATTAAAGACCGCTGGGTCGACCGGTATGAGAACAAAGGCAAGCGCTCCGGGGCCTATTCGAGCGGCTGCTTCGACAGCATGCCGTACATTCTAATGAACTATCAAGGCACCCTAAATGATGTGCTCACGCTCACGCATGAAGCGGGCCATAGCATGCATTCTCTGATGAGCTGCCGCCATCAACCCTATCAATATTCCAGCTATCCGATCTTTGTAGCTGAAGTGGCATCTACATTCCATGAAAAGCTTCTCGCGAAGCATTTGATGCACAACGCAAAAACTAAAGAAGAAAAATGCTACTTGGTCAATCAGGAGATCGAGTCGATCCGCAACACCTTTTTCCGGCAGACGATGTTTGCCGAGTTTGAGCTGAAGCTGCACGAGCTGGTAGAACAAGAGGTGCCGTTGACGCCGACCTTGCTCAAAACCGAATACCGGAAGCTCAACAAGGAGTATTTCGGGCCCGCGCTGACGATGGATGAGGAGATCGACATTGAATGGGCGCGCATTCCCCATTTTTACTACAATTTCTATGTGTATCAGTATGCGACCGGAATCAGCGCCGCCCATGCGTTGGTGGAGCATGTGGAGCAGAATGGAGAAAAAGCTAGAGAAAAATACCTCCAGTTCTTATCTTCGGGGTCCAGCCGCTACCCTCTCGACCTACTCGCCAGCGCAGGGGTTGATATGAGGAAGCCGCTGGCTGTGGAAGCGATCATCCGGCAATTTGATCATTCCGTAGAGATTTTAAAAAATTTCTTGCTCTAAATGCGGCGGAGCGGTATTCAGTCTGGTACTGCACAGGGTACATTTTATGAAACTAAAGGCCAAAGATTCATTTGTTGTAAAGAACAAAAAGGGGTTGCACACGCGCCCTTCGACCACGCTCATGAAGTGCGCCTCCTCATTTCGTTCCAAGGTCACTCTGAGATGTCAGAACTCCACCGTGAATGCGAAGTCCCTCCTCGGCATTCTTACCTTGGCTGCGGCGCGCGGCTCCAAAATCCGAGTCGAGGCGATCGGCGAAGACGCCGAAGAAGCGGTGAAGACCATCGTCAAGCTGGCCACCGACGAATTCAACATCAGGTATTAGGGGGGTAGAACAAAGCCTCGTCTGCGACGGGGCTTTGTTCAAGCGAGAATATATCATCAAGCGTTCTATGTAATCTAGCGGTAAAAGCAATGCGGGCTTCCATAGCAATATGCTCCCCTCGCCACTTGCCATAGGTTTTTAAGGACGTACCAAATTTTCCTATTCTTCGACAGGAACAGCTTTATCGAGGATCTCCTTGCGGCAGAAGATCGGAATATGATGGAGGAGCGCGAGGGGAATGCAATCGCTTGGGCGCACATCAATTTCCAAGATGTGCTGCTCCTCCCCAATTTGCTGCTGCAAGAACAGGCGCGCAAAATAGACCGTATCTTCGATGTCGTTGATGACGACTTGGAGAGGTTTGATGTTCAGCCCCGATAGGATCGCATGGATCAGATCGTGGGTGTAGGGACGCGGTTTGCTCGTCTCGGTGAGATGAGCTTGGAGAGTTTTGCCAACGTGAGGATCGGTGTAGATGGCGAACTTCTTGAGTTCTGTGCCCAGGATGATGACGGTATAGGCGCGCGATTGCATGATCTTATTGAATGTGAGAGGAATGAGTTCTTCGCCCATAATTGTCCTTTGTCTACTAAAACTTCATATTATGGACGGACGACAATTTGTCCATCGAAAAAGCCGATGATGACGCGGCCGGCGAGGTGAAAAAAGAATCCGGTGTCGACGACGCCGGGGAGGCTGATGAGGGTTTCGTGGTCCTTTTCAGGGTGGGATCGTGGATGATCGAAATGGATGTCGTACAGGTAGTTGCCGTTGTCGGTGACGAAGGGCTTTTTCTCTCTGTCGGTTCTAAGCGTCGCTTTCCATCCCAATTTTTGGATATGGCATTGGGTGGCCAAGTGGCCGAAGGGGATCACCTCGACGGGAAGCTTTGCCTTTCCCAGTTGGGAGACCAGTTTGCTCTCGTCGACAATCACGATCATCTCGCGGCTCATGCCGGCCAAGATCTTTTCGCGGACAAGCGCTCCCCCGGCGCCTTTGATCATCTGCTTGAGGGTGTCGATTTCGTCGGCCCCGTCGACGGTGAGATCGAGTGAGGAGACCTGATGGGGGTCGAGCAGGGGGATTCCGCCTTGGG
>JABDEH010000008.1 GCA_013287215.1 Chlamydiota bacterium | reverse complement strand
GCGCTCCATTTTTAAGGATTGCGATCGGTTTTGGAGGCGGATGTGAGCTCAAATCCATCATTTCAGTGTACATTAGCAAACTTTCCTTTCCTAATCTATCCCTGCTTTAATCCGCAAGTGAGGTCGGAAGAGTTGATTGATCACACGCAGCAAATGATCGGGATCCTCACTAAGCTCATCCCCGGCGAACTCCTGTTCGAGGACAAAGTCGACTTTCTCAACTGGCTGCAGGAATCGCTCCCGCTCATCCGCTGGAAAGATGTCAATTCTGTTCCGGGCTGTTTGACGGTCACTTTGCTTTGCAAATCTACTAATGGGGCCAACACCGGCGCCTTTTTCTATCAACTGCTCACACGCGGCCTGTTACAGAATAAGGTCGTAACCCTCTTTTCTCTCCATCAGATGGAGTTCTATCTCGGCGTCGACACGTTAGAAAAATGGTACGTCGCCCAGGTGGAAGTTCTTGTCGAGAACGAAGACGAAGACATCCTGATCCGAGAAAAACTTCCTCTTTTTGCAAGAGAGCTGAAATTGGGTCTGTCGAGCGAAAAATATGCGCGCGACGTCTTAGACAGCAAGCCGCTGGTCTATGATCAGAAGATCTCCATCATCCGTCAAAAACTGATCGACATCACGCTGAAATTTCCCACGTACACAGACCAAGAGCTGTTTGCCGAAATGAGCCGGTTCTTGGCCCTCTCAGAAAAAGAGTTTAGAGTTCAAAGATCTTACCTGCACCTTTTAAGACTGATCGGCGCGCAGTATAGTTTACGGCGCAAGATCATTAAAGCTTCCCGGCTTGTCTTTGACCGCAGGCATCTCTATCTTCGCTTTTTGCCCACAAGGCTCGATTTTGCCTTCGGCAGCAAGCAGGTTCTTGGACTTATCGTGAGCGTTCTCTTGCAAGATCAACAAGAGTTCTTTGGCGAAAAACACATCATCCAGGCAATCCAGAAATTTATCCCGCGCGTGCAAGCGGTGAAGAACTCCTGCTACCAGCACACCCTAGAAAAAATCCAGACCCTCTATTTAGAAGTGGAGAAGATGGGGGGCGGGTTTTTTACTGCAGCGGAAATCCGTTTGCTGAGGAGCGTGCTTGCCGAAGAGCTTAAAGGGCGTATTGAAAAACTCATGCCGCCCGTTTTCATGATCCGCAATGAAGAAGAGATCATGAAGAACATCCTAACTCTAAGCCAGGAGCTCCACGATCCCGAAGACATCCCGCAGGTGATGATCAAGTTTGAAGAGCAGACAACTTCGGAACTTCTTTTTTCTGTCATCCTCGTCCAGCCCATTGCGGAAGATAATGTAAAAACCATCCTTCCCCATTCCATGCCCGGCGCACGGGTCGCCGTAGACCGCATCCAGACCATTGAAAGGCTGAACCGCAAGTACTATAAAGAGGCAACGCTCCTTCAGGTCCACCTTGTGAAAGAACCGTTCTTAAGAAGCGATTTTTCTGTAAACACCTACCTAGCGCGGCAAAAAGTTGCCTCCCTGTTACAGGATGTCTTCGGAGAAATCCGGGACTACACGGGAGGAATGATCTCGCAGCAGGAAGAGCGCCTTTTTGAACTGAAAAAAATCATCAGCATGGAGCATCATGAGCTCCTCGAAAGCTTCTTCTTATCGATGAGTCCTTTGGAGGCCAGGTTCACCCATCCCTTAAAAGTGTTAAAAGTGCTCTTCTTGCAGATGTTGAAGGGATTGGAAGGGGAGGCGCCCTACTTCTCTTTAGAGTCCAAGGAAGAGGGTTCTTTCGCCGTCATCTGCGCTCAAGACGGAGAGCTGAAGGAGGCGATCAAGGTCCCTAAGTCGACGCTCAGTTCTTTCATCATGTATCGTGAGACCTACTGCTTTGCGTACCTTTGCCAGGGGCCTGAGAGAGAGACCGTCTCTTTACAGATTAGAAAGACCTACGAAGAGTGGCAAAGAAAGCTGAAAGCGCAGAAGATTGTCCGCCTGAGCTTTCCGCTTCTCCATTCTTTCTTAGATCCCCGTTTAGGAGGGTCTGTGGGCAACGGACACTTCTTCATTATGAGGATGCTGTTCGACGGGCTGACCCGCATCGGGGATAACGGCAAGCCCTACCTCTCCATCGCCGAATCGGTCAACATCTCCTCCGACCAAAAACACTATCTGTTTAAATTACGCAAGTGTACCTGGTCGAACGGATCTCCCGTCACCGCCCACGACTTTGAGTACACGTGGAAGAGTATTTTATCTCCCTCTTTCAAAACCTCTTCCTCCTATCTGTTTTATCCGATCATGCACGCCAAGGCGGCCAAAGAGGGGTTAACAGCTTTAGAAAATGTGAAAATTCGCGCGCTCGATGAAAGCACGCTGGCCGTTGAACTCGCCTTTCCGGCTCCCTACTTCCTAGAACTGATTGCAAATCCTCTCTTTTCTCCCGTCAATCACCTGATCGACCAAGTGCACCCCGACTGGGCGGCGCAAGAGTCGGAGTCTTATATTTGCAACGGCCCCTTTCATCTGGCCAAACGGCATGCGTTTGACCGCTATGTGCTCAAAAAGAACCCCTCCTACTGGGATGCGGACAATGTGAAACTGGACCAGATCACGATCTACAAGACCGGCAACGTTCACGAAGTCCTCGAGATGTTCCAAAAGGATCAGATCGATTACTTGGGAAGACCGATGCAGCCCTGGGAGCCGTTCTTTGCGCATAAAACTCCGGAGATCGATCCCACGCCCCGCGTCTATTGGCTGGCCTTTAACGTCCAGTCATTTCCCTTTAATCACCCTAAATTGCGCAAAGCGCTCGCGATGGCCATCAATCGGCAAGAGATCGTCGACGCGCTCTCTGCGGACATGATCCCGGCGACAACACCGCTGCCTCGAGAGCATTCGTATCACCTCAAGACGCATAATTATGAAGAAAATACCGCCAAGGCGCGCCTTTTGTTCGACGAGGCCTTCCAAGAACTCGGGCTCGATCGCGCCACGTTTGCGATGCCCTCGCTTCTATCTTTCCAAGGGTTCTTGCGAGAAACCACTGCGCTCGTCGTCAAAAAACAATGGGAAAGATGTTTTGACATCCATTGCCGGGTAGAAGCGCCCGATACGGCCACGCTGTTCGAAAGAATGTACCGAGGCGATTATCAGATTGGCGGAATGGGATGGGAGCCGCTCGTCAACGACCCCATTTACACTCTGGAAGCATTCAAGAACGCGAAGGAAAAAGTCAACTTTTCCAAATGGGAAGACAAAGAGTATCAAATGCTGCTCGACGCAGCCAATGAAGAATGTGATTTGAAAAAGAGAGGTGAGTACCTCTGGCAAGCAGAGAAGATCCTCATCGATCAACTACCCATCATCCCGCTTTATTATGAGATGGGAAAATTTATGAAAAAAGAGACCCTCTATGTCCCTGGCATAGGGTGGCAAATGGATTTTAAACACGCCTACTTAAAATAGGAGGGCAACATGACTACTTTAATGACCGCAGCTTACTCAAGGTCTCGCACTTTGCGTACCATGGATCATAAGTATTCAGCGATTCAAGCGCACGATGGCTGGAAAGGCCAAATGGATCTCATTACCAGTGAGAAACTCTTAGAAAACGAAAGTCCTTATGTTTACATTCTGCACCAAGTTGATCATCAACTTTATATCTCCTATGTAAACAAAAAGAATACCGTCTACCACGTTGCTTTTATCCTAGGAAGCCAAGGAAAGCACATCTACAGAAATGGATGGGTGATCACAAGCGATGAGCTGGAGGATTTTATTCCTTTGGCCATGCACACCACCAAAGACTCCTGCCAACCTTTTCATCATTAGCAGATGAGAGTCGCCGGCGCCAAAGCGCGCCGGCAACTCATCCACTTCCGACGCCCCACAGTTTTTTTTGACTACAGCAGATCAACGCAAAGGCGCCAAGACATGGGCGTATCCTTGCGCATAAGTTTTTTTTATTGCGTTTTCAGGTTGAAGGAATACGGCAATTCAACGCAAAGCCGCAAAGACGCGGAGACGCAAAGAGAGTAAAAGATGGGAAATGGGCGACTTCCCCTCCTGCGTCTTTGCGTCTTTGCGCCTTTGCGTTGAGCTGTCCTAATCACCCTGAGTCGTTAGCCATATAACATTGCAAGCAAAACTTATGCGTAAAGATATGTTTGCGCTTTTGCGTTGAACCGTTGAATTCACATTAGTTTTGCCAGGCCGGTGGCCCGAAGTTTGTGGCGGATGCGCAAAAATTGCAGGCTGCTGATCAAGACGCTGCTCATCGCCAAAACAAGCCACATCTTATCTCCCGACCAGTGAAGAACGTTCATGACATAAAACAACACGAGGCAGTCAATCCAGCTTAAAGAAGCCATGATCATGTAAAACACAGTATCTTTAAATGCCGTCAGCACAGCAGCCGCGATCCCATTGAGGGCGAAGCTAAAGCTGAAAATCCAAATCCATAGTAGGGCCTTGGAGAGGACCTCATACTCTTGCGGCGTGGGTGTGAGTTTAAATAACGAAAATAGCAGTTCGGGATAGAGAAGAAAGGGAACGGTCAAGATCAAGGAGATGATCAAGGGAAAGCTGAGGGCCGACTTGATCATCGTCGGGATGAGCTTTGTCTGTTTTGCCCCAAGCAGATGCGCGGAGACTGTGACGATGATCTTGGAGAACCCCTCGTGGATAAAAGAGAACAGGAGGATCGCGGTACTCCCCGCTGTGAGGACAAGGAGATGGATGCCACCTTTGCTGGTCATCACATAGCCGATAAACGCCCAGGACATCGAGTACATGAGCTTCCCCAAAGCAGAGGGGAGTCCGACTTTGAAAATTTCCCAAAACAGTTTCGGTTCGAACGCGTAGGCAGCGGTCCCGAACATGAGCTGATTTTTCTTCGCCAAGAACTCCCGGAAAAGAATCGCGCACAGGATGGCTTGCGCAATGGCGGTGCCGATGGCGACTCCGAGGATGCCCAGCGGGGTGCTGAAAAGAAGAAAATAGTTCAGGGGGATATTGATCAGCTGAGAAAAAATGGTCGCCCAGACGATAAAAGAGGTCCTTCCAAGTCCGATAAAAAAAGAAGAGAGCGCGGCGGTCAGAGGAAAAAGGAAATTGAACAAGATCAGACAGTTGAAATAAATGAGGGCAGGCACGGCGACTACCGTATCAGAAAAGTAGAAGTACCCGGCGATGAGGCCGATCGGGGTGATCACGAGCGTTGTGAGCAGGGAAAACCAGATCATCTGCCAGATGTGCTTCCCGATGACCTCAGGCTGCCCGGCCCCATTTTTCTGCCCGACAAACACTTGGGTGATGGAGGCGATGCGGATGCTGGGGGCCTGAAAAAGGAGCAGCAGGAAGCCGGCGCTGACGCAGGCCTCGCAGGCGATAAACGAATAGCGCGAGAGGAAAGCCCGATCGCACAGGCTCATCAAACTTCCTGAGATCAACGTCAGGATGAGCGGCAGCGAGAGGACCAGGATCTCTTTCAAGCTTGCGGTGGGGTGGCGCGTTAATTCACGCATGTGGCCTTAAATTTTTTTTAACAAAGATACCCCAACGCCGATAATCGCACAAGCAATACAGAGTTTTTTTTAAGAGGAAGCAGCTCGCTCCTTCAGCTTTTTCACCGCATTTGCCCATTTGTTATAATTTAAGTATCCCCGATTCAGCGAAAGTAGGTCTAGAGCTACGACGGGATAATTAAGTAAGATCTCCAAGCGTTTTAGGATGTCTTTTCCCGAAGTGCGATTTTTTTCCCATGCGTTTAAGTAGGGTGAAGAAAAAGTTAAGTCGGGGTGCCCGTGAAGCGAAGCCCAGCGGGTACCCAGATTTAATACTTATTCCACTTTCAGGGGATAGAAGCGTACGACGTTGCCTTGACGGATGAGGAAGAGGGCGCGCTTGCTCTTTGTGGTCTCGTTCATCACGTCGTTGAACTCGCCCACGTTCATCACTTTTTTGTGGTTGATGGCGAGGACGATGAACCCGGGGCGTAGGCCTGCTGCGGCTGCGGGAGAGCCGGGCTTGATCTTGGTGATCACGACGCCTTGCTCTGTGCTTGGGTAGCCGAGCTGGGCGGCAACCTCGGGAGAGAGATTGTCCACTTCCATGCCGAGCTTGCCGACGATGCCGCCGCTGGCTAGTTGCCGGTCGGAGGCGGTACCGAGGGTTACGGGGATGGTGAGGAGCTGTCCTTTACGATTGACTTTCAGGGTGACAACTGTACCCGGTTCCATGAGGGAAATCTCATTTCTGAAACTGCCCATTGTTTTCACGGGGATCTTGTTGTACTCAAGGATAATATCTCCTTGTTTGACGCCGGCCTTATCCGCAGGAGAATCTTTGATCACTTCAGAGACTAAGGCGCCTTCGGGCCGATCAAGGTTAAAGGCTTCCGCGATGTCTTTGTCGACAGGCTGGAGGGAGATGCCGAGGAACCCGCGGCTGACGGCCCCCTTGTCGATGATCTGGCTCATGATATTGCGGGCCATGTTGCTCGGGATCGCAAAACCGATGCCCATGTAGCCGCCGCTGCGGGAGACGATGGCTGTATTGATGCCAATTACTTCGCAGCTGAGGTTGATGAGGGGGCCGCCGGAGTTGCCCGGATTGATCGCGGCATCGGTCTGGATGAAGTCTTCGAGATCGTTGATGCGCAGGTTTTGTCTTCCTTTCGCGCTGATGACGCCAACGGTGACCGTGGCCTCGAGCTGGAAAGGGCTTCCAATGGCAACGACCCATTCGCCGGGTTCCATTTTTTCAGAGTCTCCTAAGGGAAGAAAGGGGAAGTTTTTTCCTTCGACTTTGACAACGGCGATATCGGTATGGGTATCGGTGCCGATGACGGTGGCGTCGAGTTCCTTGCCGTCGTGGAGTACAACGGTGATTTTTTCAGCGCCTTTAATGACGTGGGCGTTGGTCAAGATATAACCATCGGCCGTGACTAAAAACCCCGATCCCTGGCTGAGTTGGGGAGTTGGTTTGCCCCGCGGCTGGCCGCCGAAAAATCGGTTTAAAAAATCGTCGCCGAATTGATCAAAAGGACTTTGCGGCGCTGCTCCGCCTTGGTTGCCGAAGAGATCGCGCTCTTCGGGTGCGCCTTGGACTTTAATAAACACAACGGCAGGAGAGGCGGTTTTCGCCACATTGGTGAAAGCTTTAGAGAATTGCTGCGGCGAGCAAGCGCACTCAGATTCTGTTCTGGCAAAAGCGTTAGAAAATAACAGTGTCGACGTGAGCAGCATGAGCAGCGGGCGTTTCATAACAATGACTCCTTGGTTAGACAGCGAGTATACAAAGAAACGATTAGATAGGCAAGAGGGGGAGTGGAGATTTTAACGAAGAATTTTCTTTTGCAATCAATTCCTTACTTGCAAAGGTGACTATGGTCCCTGCCTCTTTCTGCGGAAGAAGCTCTTGCTCCACAGCATGGGCAATGTCATGAACGGTCAAACTTAATGTTTTATCCCGATGATGCTGGCGCATTTCCCGGGTCTTGCCTTCGCGCAGCCAGGTGTAGGCGGCGAGCGCTTTGGACCCGGGAGAAATAGGCGTGTCAAATTGCTGGATGATGCCAAGCTTAGCTTCATCGACATCGCTCTCTTGGAATTGTTTGGCAGCAATGGCGGAGATGGCGTCTTGGAAGACCCGTAGTGTGGAAGCGATATGGGGGTCTCGGTAGCTGTGCAAGTAAAAGTGGCCTTGCATCGCCGCATAGCTTGCTCCCGCTCCATAGGCGCCGCCCTGCTCCCGAATTTTTTGATGTAGGATTTTGTTCTCGATAATCAAAGCCGCCGCCTGCAGGGCCGAGGAATAGGGATGCAGGTAGCTGATGGTCCTAAAGGCCTCGGCCGTGAATGCGACGGGAGAGGCTATGGGGCGCGCCTGAGAGAGGACCTGCGGCGGAGGATAGATCCCGGTCCAGGGTTTAAAGTCTTTCGAGGGGAGGCTGAGCAATCCGTAGAAGTTATGCTCGGAAAGCTCGGAGTAAAGAGCGTCGTCGCAGCTGAGGATGAGCTTGGGCGCCTGACCCAGGATCAGTTCTTTGAGTTGATGGAACTTGACCATGACGCCGGGGAGCTCCTCTTTTTTGTGCTTGGCGATCTTTTCAATGAACTTAAGGTAGCTGATCCCATGCCAGAGTTCGCCGATGTAAGAGGGGGTGGACAGTCCTGAGAGAGAGAGCTGGAGAGCATAGCGGAGTGCGTTGCGGCTCAATCGATTTTGCAGGGAGGTGTGGACCTGCATGATGAGCTCGGAGAGCCGTTTTTTTTCATCGAAACGGACTGAGACGGCGATCTCCTTGAAGAGGAGGCAGAGTTTGTCCATGTTGCGCGCCAGCGCTTTTCCTCGGAGGATGAGGCAGGGCTTGGTCCACCGGGGATCTTGGGTCTGGACGAAGAGGGAGCAGGAGGCAGCGACCCCGCCCGTATAGGCCTGCATGTATTCCAGGTTCTCGGCATAACTCCTCTCTCCCACCCCCACTTCACTGAGCAGCGAGGTGAACAGCTGTACATACGGGAGGTCCTGGGTATCGATCTCAGGAAGGTCGAAGATGAGGTCGAGATAAAGGATCCGGTTGGTGAACCCGCTGTGATGAAAGACCCCTTTGTATTTTTCCTTCAGGGGGATGTCTCTGGTGAGCAGCGGGATATCCTTGATCTCAATTTTCGGGAGGCAATCGAGGCTTTGCCGCTCTACTTGGCGTTGATAAATGGCCAGCTCTTCCGTCCGTTTGAGGATGCTCGCGATCTCTTTTTCGGTGAGGCTTGCTTTGAGCGCTGCGAGCGTTTCTTTTTCTGCGGCCAGTTCTGCAGAGGCAAGCTTGGGATCGGGAAGCATCACCTGGCGCACAAAATGTTGGTTGTCGATGAAGTGTTTTTGAATGAGGCCGGGTAAATAGCGGGGATCTTTGACTTTGCTCAGCAGCGCTGCAAAGAGCGAGTGGATCATCAACGCATTTTCAGAAAGGCAGCCGTGCTGGCGCGGGAGGCCGGCGCGCATGAACAGAGCGAGGCCGAACGGTCCCTGTTCGCCGCCGATTTCGGTGCGTGAGAACTCGAGCTGGTGGAGCGCCGATTCGACGAGGGGGAAGGGGATGCCCTGCTCTACAATCTTTTGAAGCGAGGCCATCAGCGTCTTTTCTAATTTGTCGGCATCTTCGCTGCGGCATCCTTTGCAGACAATCGCGTAGGGGACCTCGCTCACCTCTGTATCAATGACCCCGTCGGCTTGGACGCAGAGCTGCGATTCCAAGAGGGGGAGTTTGAGCAAAGAAGCGTCAGTATCCATCAGGATGGAGTCGATGAGGCTTAAGGCCAGCACTTCTTCCTGGTCCGTGATCGGGGCCGTGAGCCATCCAAAGGCGATCATGGCCTTCGTCTCCAAGTCTTCGGCCTCATGGATGGGATAAGGCATCTCTTTGCGCACCGGCTTTTTGAACCGCGGCTGCCGAGGAATGGGGGGTAAGGGTTCCAATTTTTTCACGTCGTGCAGCGCCTTTTCTGCGAGCGTATCGAGATGCTTTTTCAGCGGAAGGTTGCCATAGAAATAGAAGAGGCAGCGGCTGGGGTGATAAAAAGTTTTATGGAAGGCGATCAGTTCCGGATAGGTCAAGGTCGGAATGACTAGCGGGTCTCCGCCCGAGTTGTATTTATAGGGAAGGTTGGGAAAGAGATGTTCGAGCATCGCATGCCAAAGGCGCGCGTCTCCCGAATTCAAACTGCCCTTCATCTCGTTATAGACAATGCCTTTGATCTCCAGAGGGCTGCTTGGATCTTTGGGCTCGGCAAATTCATACCTGTGCCCCTCTTGTAAAAACGAGAGCTCTTTGATTTCGGGATGGAAGACAGCGTCGAGGTAGACATCGAAGAGGTTGTAGAAGTCTTGTCCCACCTGGCTGGCCGCCGGATAGCAGGTAAAATCAGCGCCGGTGAACGCGTTCATGAAGGTGTTCAAACTGCGCCGGTTCATGGAGAAAAAAGGGTCCTTGACAGGGTATTTTTTTGATCCGCAGAGCACGGTGTGCTCTAAAATATGAGCCGCCCCGTTGGAGCTGGAGGGGAGTGTTTGGAAGGAGAGGCAGAAGAGGTTTTCAGGGTCGTCGTTCTCAATGTGCATGACCGCAGCCCCTGTGGGCTCGTGCGTCATCTCGCGTAGCAGGCAATTCAGCTCAGGGATGGGGATGCACTTGGTGACGACAAAATCTCTGTAGCGCTCTCCGACGGACTGTAAAAAGTTCATAAGGGGGGATTTTAGACGGATGGAGGTTTTTTGTCTTATGCTTTTCTTAATCTATTGATAATTAGAGTGTTGAGAATATAGCGTTAGCGTCCTTCAATTGCCTCCATTTTTCGTGATAAATCAGCACGCTAAAATTCCCCCAAATAGGCAAATGTCATTTTGGGGGAATCCACATCTTTCTAATTTCTAAGGGATTACGCCAGTTGTCTATTCAGACTTGGGTGTAAATTTCGAAGAGACATCCTCATACGTTTGCCGGTCTGAGATGGGGAGGGTCTGCAAGGTTTGCGCCTCCAGATCAAAGGTTTTCAGATCAATCATGCGGATGCTTTGGTCATCATAGGTCCTGTAATAGAATTTTAAGGATTGAGGATCGCGCACGGCGGTTGCCAGGGTTGCATCGGTGTGGACAACGCCGTTTTCTACAGCGCGCACGAGTCCGACGGGGATGTCAAACTGATTGAGAATGTGAAAGGCTTGGAAAACGGCGTCTTGCGCGTTTGCCGAAGGGATCGCTGCGGTGGAAAAAATCGCGGCGCGCGTGAACCTTGACGGAGGCGAAAAATCTCCGGGGAGGCCCATCATGCCCGATCCTTGTCCAAAGGGGGTGAAGGTGATTCCGTCTACGGTCACGGGTTTCACGTTGAAAGGGGTCAGGTTGACATAGTTCGTGAGATTGGTCATGTGCCAATCGAATGTGGGGGAATTCGTGATGATCCCGAGCTTGTTTTCGTAGGTTTTAATGGTGCCTCCCACCGGTTCGATCACAAGGCTTCTTCCCGTTTTATCATAGACGATGTAGTGGAACGGAGGAGGGGTTGGACCCCAATTCTCGATGACGGTTGGGGCAATCACGACGTTCTTGAGGCCCGCGAGCACTTCCTCGACCGTAGCGTGCTGGGTTAAAAGCCAGCCGGAAAATTCAGTAGGGGAGAGGGCATTCTTTTGATTCTTAGAGGTGATCTCCGGATATTTGGCGTAGCCGGGGAAATAAAAAGCGCCGACAGAGAGGCCTTTCTCATTCATGCCATCGAGGATAGCGGTCGTGTTGAAACACACAATTCCTACGGCTCCATACTTCGCTTTGTAGGAGAGTCCGGGGCCATGGGGATTCGTCCCGGTGAATGGATAGCCTCGGGGGATGACGAGGGCGGAAAAATCGAGCTGCACCCCAAACTCTGCCGTGCGCCCATGGACAACCGAGCCATCTTTGGCGGTGAGTTTAATGCCTGTGCACGCCTCTCCCGAGATCGTACTCAATGTGAGAGCGCTAATGAGTAGGGATATGTATAAAGATTTCATCGCAACCTCGGGTTTTATAGTTTTTTTCAGATCTCAACGCAAAGCCGCTAATATCCTTTTACGCATCAGGTTTTCTTGCTACGTTTTCAGGTGAGTATGGCAATTCAACGCAAAGGCGCAAAGACGCGGAGACGCAAAGAAAAAGATGGAAATGGAGCGACTTTTTCTCCTCCTGCGTCTTTGCGTTTACTTCCCTTACCACGTCAGCGTCGAGGACGACTGATACTCATTGACCCGGGTCTCGAAGAAGTTTTTCTCTTTGCCGAGGTCGATGGTCTCGCTCATCCAGGGGAACGGATTGCGCGAGCGGTAGATCGCCTTGAGGCCGATCCGCTCGAGGCGTCTATCTGCAATATACTGGACGTAGTCGCGGAACATCGGCGCGGTCAGGCCGAGGATCCCTTTAGGCAGGCAATCTTGGGCGTAGAGCACTTCGAGTTCGACCGCTTGGCGGATCAAGTCGAGGATGTGGGCCTGGAACTCAGGTGTCCACAGCTCGGGGTTCTCCTCTTTGACGCCGTTGATGAGGTCGATGCCGAAGTTGAGGTGGACGGTCTCGTCGCGTAAGATGTATTGGAACTGCTCGCCGATGCCGGTCATCTTGTTTTGCCGGTTAAACGAGAGGATCATCACAAAGCCGCTATAGAAGAAGATCCCTTCCATGATGATGTAGTAGCCGATGAGGTTCTCGAGGAACTTTTGCGCTCCTTCGAAGGTCTCCGTGGTGAACCCGGGTTTCATGATCTCTTCGGTGATTTTCATCTCGAAGGCGTCTTTGGCATGAATGGTGTTCACTTCATTGTACATGTTGAACACCTCGCCTTGATCTAAAGCGAGCGATTCGACGATGTAGTGGAACGTATGGGTGTGGATCGCCTCTTCGAACGACTGTCTCAAAAGATATTGGCGCGCTTCGGGGTTGGTGATGTGCTTGAAGATCGCGAGCACGATATTATTGCCCACGAGACTTTCTGCGGTACTGAAGAAGCCGAGGTTGCGCATGATGACCCGTCTCTCATCTTCGGAGAGCTGGTTCGATTTCCACGTCTCGATGTCTTTGCCCATCGGCACTTCGGTCGGCATCCAATGGTTGGCGCAGCCGTTGAGGTAATGTTCCCACGCCCACTTGTATTTGAGCGGCATCAGCTGGTTGACGTCGACGGCGTTGCAATTGATCAGCCGTTTATCTTTCACTTGTACCCGTTTTTCAGTTCCTGCATTTTTCATCGTCATGTCCTTTGTTGTTATTGACAGCTCTCGCAACCTTCTTCCATGCTGCAGCTGATCGGCTTATCGGCTGCTGCTTCTCGGTCTACCTGGATGTTGCTCGAGGCAGATTTGTTTTTCATCCAGCGGGGCTGGAGGCCGCGCTTGTTGACGTCGGTAGTCGATTTCTCAATCTGTGTCGCTGCCAAGGTGCGCAAGTAATAGTTGGTCTTGAGTCCTTTTGTCCAGGAAGAGATGTAGGCCTGGTGCAGTTTTTTGCCGCTCGGCTCGGCAAGGTACATGTTGAGCGACTCGCCCATGTCGATCCATTTTTGGCGGCGGCTCGCGCATTCGAGGATCCACTCGGGATCAATCTCAAAGGCGGTGAGGTAGACGTGCTTGATGTCGTCAGGAATTCTTTCGATTTCGGTGATGGTGCCGTCAAAATATTTGAGGTCATCCAGCATGTCGTGGTCCCAGAGTTTTAAGCTTTTCAGCCGCTCGACGAGATAAAGATTGGGGATGGTGAACTCGCCGGAGAGGTTCGATTTGACAAAGAGGTGTTTGTACATCGGCTCGATCGACTGCGTCACGCCCGTGATGTTAGAGATCGTGGCTGTCGGCGCAATGGCCATGGTGTTGCTGTTGCGCATGCCGTACTTTTTAATCGATTCGCGGACAGGGGTCCAATCGAGCGTGGAGCTGCGGTCCATGTCGAGGTAGCCGCCCCGCTCTTTTTCGAGAAGATCAATCGTGTCGAGAGGCAGATAGCCGCGGTCCCACTTGGAGCCTTTATAGGTTGAGTAGGCGCCGCGCTCTTTGGCAAGTTCGCTGGAGGCGAGGATCGCGTAGTAGGAGATAAGCTCCATGCTGACATCTGCAAACTGCACCGCTTCATAGCTGGCGTAGCTGATGTTCTGGATGTAGAGCGCATCTTGGAATCCCATGAGGCCAAGTCCGACGGGGCGATGGCGCAAGTTGGACGCCTTCGCTTCCGCAGTCGGATAGTAGTTGATGTCGATCACATTGTCGAGCATCCGGATCGCGGTCTTGATCGTGGAGGCTAATTTTTTCTCGTCGATCCCTTGGGGAGTGGTGTGCTCAACGAGGTTGATCGAGCCCAGGTTGCACACAGCGGTTTCTGCGGGTGTGGTGTTGAGCAAGATCTCGGTGCAGAGGTTGGAGCTGTGGACAACACCCATGTGGTCTTGAGGAGAGCGGATGTTGGAAGGATCTTTAAAGGTGATCCAAGGATGCCCTGTTTCAAAGAGCATGCTCAGCATCTTGCGCCAAAGGCCCAGCGCTTCCACTTTTTTGAAGAGCTTGATCTTGCCCTCGTCCACCATTGTTTCATATTCCGCGTAGCGCTTCTCAAAAGCAGCTCCGTAGAGATCGTGGAGGTCGGGGACGTCGTTGGGGCTGAACAAGGTCCAGGTCCCGTTTTCGATGACCCGTTTCATGAAGAGGTCGGGGATCCAATTGGCGGTGTTCATATCGTGCGTGCGTCTGCGGTCGTCGCCGGTGTTTTTCCGGAGCTCAAGGAAGTCTTCGACATCGAGGTGCCACGACTCGAGGTAGGCGCACATCGCCCCTTTGCGTTTGCCCCCATTATGGGCGAGGCCGGACGCAGTCATGTAGGACTCGTCGCCTTCAACCAAAAGGTCGTAGACAAAGGGTGTAGGCTCGATCGCCGTCACGCTTTTGACGCGGGAATAGAGGCGACCGTCAATCGTGAGCCAGTTGCGCTTGGTCAGAGGCTTGCAACCCACGCGGTCCGCGAGGGCCTTAACGGCAGGAATGCGGATGTCGTAACAAGTGGTAGTGCCCTTAAATTCTGTCGTAGAGCCATCGGACCTTGTGCCGGTGTGCTCCATCTTGCGCACCCGTTTATTGCCGGCTGTGGGGATGCCCAGTCTTAAACATTGGTAGCGGACCCCTTCTGCGAGCGGGAGCGAGGTGTTGGTGAAAGAGATCTCCGTACCTCGGGAGACATTTCCATCTGTCTCCAAAAGTCCTTGCAAGAGGGCCAAGGTTTGATTCTTGGGGAGGTGGGAAAGGCGGGGAGCGATCTGCTTTCTTCCTTGATCGTCGTACAGATCGGTAGAATCGAAGGGAAGCGTGGGCGCGCCGGCTTCGGTGATGCGTCCGGTCGTGGCGTTCCGCACGGCGCCCCGTCCTGAGGCCCAGCGGATTTGCTGATATGTGTTTCCTCGTCCGGTCTCCCAGAAGTGGATGCCCCGGGCTTCGAGGTAGCTGCGGACAAAGGTTAAACGGGCGTCGGAGGCGGGATTTCCCGATACGCCCCACTCCGCTCCGTCTTTAGTTAGGTGGCCGTCTCCTAGGAGGATTCCGTAGAGGCGGGCATCCTCTTCGTCAAATTCCGCTACGGGCACCACCTCTTGGGGAATGACCTGGGCTACATAGTCGCCCTTTTGGAGTTTAGAGGCTTCCACCCAGGCGGCTTGGAGTTTTCTTTTTTTGATCTTTGTCAGCGTGCGCTCGTTGGATTCTTCGAGCCTAGCTCCCTGAATGGCATAGAAGGGATGTCCCGCCGTTACAGAGAGGGGTTCTAGCGCATGCTTGATGTCCAGCCGGACCATGGGACCGTGCTGGTTATAAGCAAACCGTTCGATCACTTCGCGGTAGGCGCCGCTGACCCCTAAGACGAGATCTTTAGGACGGATTGTAGAGATGGGCCGAATGCCTTGAGAAGTATAGACCATGGTGTCGGGGGCAAAGCATTGGTTGACTGCCACGGCCGTGTCGTTGGCAACTTTTAAGAAGGGGATCACGCCCTGGCTGCTGCCGTTTGTCCCTCTAATGATGGCGCCGGTGGCGCGCACATTGGTCCAATCGTTGCCGATGCCGCCCGCAAATTTTGAGAGCTGCGCGTCGTCAGAGATCACCTTGAAGATATGGCCCAAATCATCCTCGATCGTCGAGAGGTAGCAGGAGCTGAGCTGCGGATGCATCGTGCCCGAGTTGAACAGCGTGGGCGTTCCCGTAATATAGAGGAAGGTGGAGAGGATGTTGTAGAACTCGATCGCCCGCTCTGTTTTATTCTCTTCTTTGAGAGCGAGCCCCATGGCGACCCGCATCCAGAAGATCTGGGGCGTTTCTAAGCGGCGCTGCTCGTCGTGGATGAAGTAGCGGTCATAGAGAGTTTGGAGGCCGAGGTAGGAAAACTGGTCATCGCGCTGCAGCTGCATCGCCGAGGCGAGCTTGGGAAGGTCAAACTCTAGGAGGGAAGGGTGGACCCGTTTGATCTCGACAGCCCTTGCCAAATATTTAGAGAAGTAGGCGCGGTGGGCTGATTCCAATGTGGGGTCGGAAGAGCTGATGCCCATCGACTCTCGATAGAGGACGTCGAGAAGGAGGCGGGCGGCGACCTTGGAATAGGCGGGTTCTTTTTCAATTTTTGCTCGCGCGGCGAAGGTGATCGCGAGGTCGACTTCTTTTTCTTTGATCCCTTCATAGAAGTTGGAGATCGAATGATCGAAGAGCTCCTCATAAGACACGAGATCATCGAACCCGCGGCAGGCGAATTTGAGCTTGTTCTTAAGCGACAACTCAGAAATGGTCTTCGATTTTCCATCTTCCGTATAGATGGTGAATTTTCTCTCGTCCCGTTTTTCTTCGATCATCTCATGAAGGGGAGAGGGGGAAGATTTGATGCCGGCCCTCGAGATGATGAAATCTTTTGCGACTCCATAAAACCCTTCGCGCATGAGCTGCTGCTCGATCTCATCTTCGATCACTGCAGTGGTGAGCCCTTGTATTTTGGAGAGCGTCATCGCCCTTGCGACCACTTTCTGCGTGAGGAGGTTGACAGCCTCGATGATCGTTTGGGAGGAGGGGCCATTGATGTGGCGGGTGCGTCTAAAGGCTTCTTCGATCGAGGAGGCGATCTTCATCGGGTTGAAGCGGACCTGCGATCCATCTTCTCGCGCAATCTTCAAATTTTGCGGAGAGTCCTCGCGCAGCGCCTTATGCTGGTCGCGGTAGATAATATAGTCCCTCGCCACATCGTGATGGTCGTTTTTCATGAGCATCACTTCCACAAGGTCTTGGATTCCTTCCACCGTCAAGCAGGCGCCCTTCGAGGCCAAACGGAGGATTTCAGCGACGATGATATCGGTCATCTGTTCGACCGCTTCCTTGTATTCCTCAGGCAGAGGGTCTGATTTAAAGACCTTTTTGGTGTCCCTAAACGCCGCTTCCAGCGCGCGGTAGATCCTTTCTTTTCGGAAGGGGACCAAAGTCCCATTACGTTTGACGACCGTAAAAAGAGTGGTGGCTGTTTCTGTGGCTTGTGTTGTCATTGTCTACCCGCTATTTTTTTTAATTCAAAGTCTTGAAGCTCATGCCTTTTGGCTGCAAACTACCACATGTTGTGGTATTCGCTGCCTTAACACACTATATATGGTAGCTCCAAACTTTAAGTCCAGAAAAAAAGATTTTTTTAAAAAGCGCATGGACAAGACCTCTTTTCCTTCCCCAAACGTGCCCCTGCCTTGGCCCCATTAATTATAGGGAAGGGAAAGAAGAAGAAATGGGGCACGTTTGGGGGAGGAGTGGTAGGAATACTTATCGTTATGGTATGATAAGGGTAGAGTGGGGGACTGAACATTATGAGACGAGTTTACCTGATCCCGAATATCATTACTGCGTTTGGACTGGCCTGCGGACTGTTTGTCATTTTTAAGGTGACGATGGTGGAGCCGGGCTCCGGGACCTTTCAAGGGTTGCAGGCGGCGGCTGTTCTATTACTTGTTGCCGCGCTTGCGGATGTCCTCGACGGGGCCGTGGCCCGGATGATCCGCGCCGAAAGTGAATTTGGGTTCATGTTCGACTCTCTGGCCGATGCTGTGTCTTTTGGCGTGGCGCCGTCCGTCGTTTTTCTCAAAAGTTTATCTTTAGAACAGGGGACAGGACTCGCTTTTTATGCGATCGTAGGCGCGATGCTGTTTTCGATTTGCGGCGTCCTGCGGCTCGTCCGTTTTAATGTGAAGACCCAAGAAGCGAAGGGCGATCCTCACGCAACCGCGCTCCAGAAGAAACACTTCACCGGACTGCCGATCCCCGCCGGCGCGATCGCCGCCGTCTCTGCCAACTTATTTCTCGCCTCTCCCTTCGGCATCAGCTTTCTTCCGATGGAGCCCGAGACCCAGGCCATCGTTCTCTCCACACTCATGGTCCTGCTCGGCTTTTTCATGGTCAGCCGGTGGAAGTTCCCCAGCTTAAAAGTCCTCCATTTCCGCGTTGCTTCTTTTCAGCTCGTCTTTTTTACCGCCCTGCTCGCCATCTTCGTTCTCTATGGCATTCTCCACTTCTTCCCTGTCATTCTGGTGATCATCCCTTGGGCTTACATCGTCCTTGCCTGCGTCCTCTCGATCATCCGGCTGATTGCGGGAAAAAAGTCAAAAACCTTAGAAGAGTTTGAACCTGAGGAAGAGGAGTAACATGGCCCTGATCGCCGCAGCCGCGCTGGCCTGTATTTTTTGTTTGCTGTTTCTTCGAGAGTACCACTTGCGCAAGATGGCCGAAGAAAAGGTGAAGAACGACGAGCGGTTCAAAGCCCTTTCCCACGACGCCCTCGAGCGGAACAACCGCACGTTCCTCGATCTTGCGAGCGCCAGCTTAGAGAAGTTTCATGAGCGGGCAAAAGGCGACCTAGAGAAAAAAGAGCAGTCGATCGAAGAGCTCGTCAAACCCGTCAAAGAGACCCTCTCCAAGCTCGATCTCGGCATGCGGCAGCTCGAAAAGGAGCGCAAGGGCGACCATGAATCGGTCCAGCAGCAGCTCCGCTCTCTCATTGAGACCGAACGGCAGCTCCGCCATGAAACCGGTAGCCTCGTCAAAGCGCTGCGCGCGCCGATTATCCGCGGGCGTTGGGGAGAGATGCAGCTGCGCCGTGTTGTCGAGCTAGCCGGCATGCTGAACCACTGCGACTTTTATGAGCAAGAGATCGGCGGGGAAGCGCGCCAACGCCCAGATCTTCTCGTCCGTCTTCCCGGCGGGCGGCAGGTGATCATCGATGCTAAAGTGCCGCTCGAAGCCTACTTGGAAGCGATCCAAACTCAAGATGAAGCCGTCCGCGAGCACAAGCTCAAAGAGCACGCCAGGCTCGTGCGCGCGCATGTGACGCAGCTCTCGAAAAAAGCCTACTGGGAGCAGTTCCAGCCCACCCCCGAGTTCGTGATCCTCTTCCTGCCCGCTGAGACATTTTTCAGCGCCGCCCTAGAATACGATCCCTCCCTCATTGAGATCGGCGTCGAGCAAGGAGTGATCCTCGCCACGCCCACGACACTGATCGCGCTCCTGCGCTCCGTGGCCTATGGGTGGAAACAAGAGAGCTTGTCGCGCCACGCCCAAGAGGTGAGCGATCTTGGCCATGAGCTCTATAAGCGGATCGTCGATATGAGCAGCCACTTCGCCAAAATGGGGCGCAGTCTGGGAAGTTCCGTCGAAGCCTATAATAAGGCGATGGGATCTCTTGAGAGCCGCGTGCTCGTCACCGCCCGCAAATTCCAAGAGCTCGGGGCCGCCTCCACCCACATCGAGGCAGAGGCATTAGAGCTGGTGGAGAGAGTTCCTCGTATTCTAGAAAGTCCAGAAGTTACTAGCCCAATGGACAAATAGGTGACAAAGAGCGCTAGCGAGGCAAAGCCAAATTGAAGCGGAAGCGGTCCGAACGAGGCGGACATAGTAGAACTATGGCCAACGAGAGAGGATCAATTTGGCAAAGCCGCAGCAAGCTAATTGGCACCTATTTGCCCAGCGGGCTAGAAAATAGTCAGCGCCTTTAACTTTTTTCTGGAGACAATGTCACAGAGGTAGGGTGCGGCGATACGGTTGAGCAGAATGGCCTCTTGAAGATCTGAATTGTCGATGACTTTCACACTGTTTTCGAGCCTTTGCCCCTGACAAAAGTTTGTCACTTTCTCTATAGCGGCGCTAGGGGCAAAAATGTATTGTAGATCTTTTCCGAGCTTTGCCGCTTTGACAGAACAACGCTCGGAAGGATTTCCAGGTTCAGCCGTTAACGGATTGAGCGTTGTCGACCCAAATACGAGGGGCAATACCTCTTTGGTTGTTTCTTTGAATACACCTTTCATAGGAATAGCAACGTCGGGTCCTGAATCTGTAGAGTTCGAAGATGTCGATGCCGTTGAGATACTTTTAGCGGCAGAGGCCGTCTTTTTGTCCAATGCGGAAACCCCCAAAGAGGCAGTGTCTGGATTCATTGCACGGTGGGAAACCTCTACCCAGTCGGGCATGCTTGCACGGGGATCTCTGGAAACGGATGTCATATTTCTGTCCACTTGTTAATAATAGTAATTACTATTATATCATTTAATTATTAATTTAACAATTAAATAATAACCTAAAAACAAGTCGTTAACGTTTTGATTGTCAATATGTTAGGCGGCGATGCCTGGGCTAAAAAGCTTTGAGCTTTTCGTTCCACTCATCCGGGATCCCCGCCTCGCGCCGGTGGTCTTCATGATAGATGAACCCCTTGGCCCGCTTGGGGGTCATCAAGGGAGGCAGGTTGTCGACCCAGACATCCCATTCGGTGCGGTTTTCCTCTTTCAACTTCGTCAGCCAATGCTTGCCGAAAGAGACATGCCGGATCTCATCCTCTAAGATCGTCTGCATCAGGGCTGCCGACTTTTCATCTCCGCACCGGGCAAACGATTTCCCATATAAAGGGGCAAAGTCGAGGTTGGCCATTTCGAAGGTGAGGCTCATCACGCTGAGATACCGGATCGGATTTGTTAAGAAAGGGGTGTGGGCCCAAAAGTGTTTATAGAGGGCAAAGTCGCCAAAGCGGAGGCCCAGCTCCTCCATCCGCGTCATGTAGAGGCGCACATGTCCCTGCTCTTCTCGCAGCGTATTGGCGACCCCTTTTCGAAAATGTTTCGGGGCGTCGGGGAAGGCGAGGAGCGCATAGGCCATGATCTCAACCGCCAAGAGTTCGTGGCCGGCGAAGCGGTGGAGGCAAAGGGCCCGCTTATCGGGATTGCGGTGCTCATGAAAGGCGGGGAGTTTTTCTTTATGGGTGTGGCGTTTAAACTCCATGCCGGCAGGGCGTGTCGGTTCTTTCCACAGAAGGGGAGTTCCTGGCTGGTGATCGGTGAGCTCAGCGGGGCAGAAAAGTTTTTCTTCGAGCGTATCGGCGCCTAAAACGCGGATCGCCCATTCTCTAAGTTCCATGGATGTTAGGCATTTTTTTATGGGGATTATAAAGAAAAGGGCTATTATGGAGAAGCGGAGGTGTAGAGCCCGGTTTAAAACATTGACTTCTCTCTGGTTGTATGAAAAAATTGCTTGATTTAGAAGTTTCTAAATTTGGAGGATAGCTAATGAAAGGTGAGATCATTCAAAAACTACAAAGTCATTTTGATACTTTGGCTCAAATGATTCCAGGAGAAGAAATTGAATTCTGGTTTGCTCGGGATCTTCAGGGTCCTCTTGGATATCTCCGCTGGGAGAATTTCATAGAGACTATTAAACGAGCTATAGAATCTTGTAAAACAACAGGTTACAATCATGAGGACCATTTTCGTGACGTCACGAAAATGGTCAACTTGGGCAGTAGCGCTGAGCGGCCTATCAAAGACTTTATGCTTACCAGGTATGCCTGTTACCTCATCGCACAGAATGGGGATCCCCGCAAAGAGCCAATTGCTTTTGCCCAGAGTTATTTTGCGATTCAAACACGCAAACAAGAGTTGATAGAGGAGCGTATGCGCTTGCAGGCAAGGCTTGAAGCTCGTGACAGATTGAAAGAATCTGAAAAGACGCTTTCCGAGAACATTTATGAACGTGGTGTGGATGATGCTGGGTTTGCTAGAATTCGATCTAGAGGGGATACCGCCCTTTTTGGCGGCCATTCAACGCAAGCTATGAAAAGTAAGTATGGGATAACTCAGAGCCGTCCATTGGCCGATTTTTTGCCAACATTGGCTATCGTTGCTAAGAATCTAGCAACTGAAATGACTAACCATAATGTGGTTCAGGAAGATCTGCAAGGTGAAATCTCGATAACAGGTGAGCATATGAATAATAACCAAAGTGTACGCGATATGCTTGGTGCCCGTAATATCAAGCCGGAACATTTACCGCCGGAAGAAGATATCAAGAAGCTAGAACGCCGTGTGAAATTTGAAGAAAAAAAACTTGTTGAGCAATCGGGAAAACTTCCTAAGATAAATAATACATAATCCCTTATGAGGGAATCTGCTTTCAACTATAACTCAAGTAGCAAAGCGGATAAGACCATTTTCGTGGCGTCACGAAAATGGTCAAAGTGGGCGGTGTATCCGCATTCTTACCCATACGCTTTTTCGAATTTTAACCACCGAGTCTGGGAAACGAATTACAAAAAATATTTCCAGGAATGGCTGGATTTTACAGAGCTAACTTGTTTAAAATGAGGGTATTCTGCCTGTTTTATTAAAAAGTCTCACACCCTGTGAGACAATTTGGAGATCTTCCGATCGCACAAATTCCATAGGAACACAATATCCTTCTGATTAGCAAGATGAAATACCGGCAATGCATCAGACAGACCATTTTCGTGACGTCACGAAAATGGTCAAAATTGACTGTTTAGCTGCAGTATTAATTGTAAGATTTTTCGGATATTTGCCACCGAGAGCACCGAGTTCACAGAGGCGGCTACGCCGCGAATTAATCCTCTCTGTGATCTCGGTGCGCTCGGTGGTGAAGAATCTTTCTTTCCCTCTTAATCGACGCTTAAAGCAAAGTAGGCGGGGAAGGCGAAATTGTTATTCGGCCTTGGGGTCCCGTGGATGGTCACTTTTTTACCGACATACTTCCTTAAGTCCACATGCGTGCTATAGACATAGGCGACAGGCAGATCTCTATCGCGGACGATAAAGTCGCCGGGCTTATTTTTTACGGGAATCGAGTAGGGCTCCAAGATCCCTGTGACAGGGACGGAGGTGATCAGTTGGTCTTCATAATACTCATCCATGTTGCGGAAGTCTTTGACGGCGGCAAGGTTGAGGTAGAGGGCCTGCTCGATCGGTTCCCACATCTTCATCCGGTCATTCAGCGGATCGCTCTCGGGCAGCAGAGAGGCTTTCTCTTCTTGGACGACAATCGTCTCGGTGTGAATCTTTGCGGCCTCAGACTTGCCTTCTAAGAAGGCGATCTTTTTCTGGAGGTAGGCTTCTTGCATTTGGGCAAGGGCGGATTTAGCAGCTTCGGCGCACTCCTCTAAGTCGGAGAAATCGCTGACGAGAGTTTGATAGTTGCGGGAGAGCTTTTCGATGTTGATATCTGCAAACGGTTTTTCGAGCTCCGCTTTGCTTAAAAGCGAAGTCGTATCGAGCAGCTGCTCGGCGGAATATCTGCGCTTGTCGGCCTGCGCCTTCACTTCGGGGCCGCCGACGTTTTGGACAAATTCTTTAGCGATATAGAAGCGGGTGGACTTAGGGGCGGAAATTTCGGCCCACTTGTTGTTCTTGGCATAGATGACAGGATCGACACGATCTCCCGCATTGAGTTGAGCGATCACGGGAGATTCGGTGTCGGGGGCAAGGCGGACATTGACGCGGTTGGCTTCGATCACGTTGTCTATAATATAGCTGCGGAAGACATAGGCCTTGGTGTTCGAAGGCGGTTCAATCGCCCAAAAATTTTCATTTTCTCCCACCACGACGACCATTTCGCTTCGGGGAAGCTCTTTGATGACGGTGCTTTCTAGATTCGGTAATGCACGGACGCGGACTTTCTTCGCCGTCACTTTTCCCGTGAACTGGCTAAAAGGCTGCGCCGGGACCGCACGCTGTGCAGGCGATTCAAACATAGCCATTGGCGTGACCTCTTGAACAAGGGAAGGGTCATGAGCCTCGGCAGCTGCAAACAGACACGTTAAAGCAGGAGCGCTCATGAGAGCGCATGTATACGCAATGAACCTTGACATTTTAGAAATCCTCCTAAGATAGTTCTAAATCGCCATTCTATGAGGAAGGTTTTTTTAACACAAGCACTCTTCCGTTTTACTCGTTGGATAGAATCAAGGATACCGTCCATCCTCTAGAGAAAAGCATGCTCTTAGGGGCGTGATTCTCTGTTTTCTATAGCGCTCGCAGTCGCGGTTGCTGAAAGAGAATTTTTAGCTCTTATGACTGCGTCATTGTATTCTTGGGCTGCTTGTATGTTAAGATTGAACTGCAAAACGCATTCTCTAAGAGCTCGTTGGAGGAGCGGATGATGAGTGCGCAACTTATCTCCGAAACCCGAAGGTCTAAAATCAGGCCACCAAGGAGAGAATCTCTCAAAGTTCCCTGCTTTAAGCAATGACTCTGCTTCAGTCAAAGTTGCTGCTACAAAGCTATTAGCATCTTCCACCCCGCTAGAAGGAATCGTAGAAGTACTTGCTTTTGCTAGTAATGTTTTTGCATGTGTAATATTAAACTTGCTAATATACATTAGCGAAATGATAAGATACCCGATATTTTTAGCATAGATTTCCTGGATACGGTCACAAGAGAGTTCAGCGGCAATTAGCTGCCCCTCATCAATTTTTTCAATGACTATTGCTAAAGTACGCGAGTCTTCGCGGTTAATCAGTGGGCTTGAGTAGTAAATTTCATCGTGCATTCCTCTAATAATGGACATCATAATTCCTTGTTTATCAATTAGTATTACTCCAAAGTTGAGTTGCCATTTTATGTGGAAGGTTTTTTTTACACAAGGACTGCTTGCGATTTTATCTCATATATAAAAAATTTACATGGAAACAGAGGGCCTTTCACAACCCATAGAAGGCGGAGGATGTATACACAAACAACTTGAAAAATTGGTTTCTGACTGCGTCGGGCAGTCACTGAATTTTAGCCCGCCTGCATCGCTCAACTTATTCAAGTTGAGCTGCTTCGGCGCCGGCTGCGCCTGGCTCAAATTCAGGGCGCCTCCTTGTTATAATCCCAATTTTTCAAGTCATTTGTGTATACTGACTATTTCATGGATGATTAATAATCATTAGATTAAAATTGCGTGGCAAACAAACTGTAGGTTAAGGAGAGAATTATGTGTACCCCATGTCCGCCTATGAAAGATCCTTTACAAGAGGCTGCGGAGCTGAGTTTCTACCTACTTGAGAAAAAGGGACAACTCACTTTATTTGGCAGCAATCGAAAGGTATATATTTCCTGGTTGGTGAGCGATCTGACCGGCAAAAAAGAAGATGCAAGGATAGAACATGTTCAGGTGCCCGAAACGGTTATCGAGAAAATCAGAGCGATCGCCGAGGGGCGCGGTAAGATTCTAAAGCGTTGGAATGAGAGTGGAGTGGAGTTTGAAGGTGGAGGCCAAGCAGGGCCAAGTATGCAAATCCATCTTTCCCTCATAAACCGGGCCTAACTCTGTTGGTCAAAGTGAACCCCGGCCTTAAGGCCGGGGATTGTTACTGCGTCTTGGGAGGGGCTTCGTACCCCTCCCAAGTCGTCTTTTTGAAAATACCCGGCCCTTAAGGGCCGGGTCTCCGCCGGAGGACGGATGAAAACTGACGTGTGAAAATATGTGTATCTGCCCACCTATTGATAATGATCCTACGCACGCTGCAGCTGAGAAGGCGCTCGAGCTTCTCTTGGAAAAAAACAATCTGTTGCTTAGACAGGATCCACTCTATAGCGGCAGAGTGGTGTTTTGGTACGACACAGGCAGCAAGCGTCTCGGACCGCTGGACCCAAGTCGAATCTCTTCGAATCCCAGATACGTCAACGTGTCGCGCGATGTCATCGAGATCATCCAACAGATCGCTAAGGAGCGTGGGATAAAAGTCGTCACGGTCGCGAATACTGGGGGCGTCCAACTTTCGATCTCACAAGATTAGAAATTTAGATTCAAATTGGAGGAAATGATGTGTACGCCCTGCCCACGTAGTATTTATGATGATCCCTTAGACATTGTTGCTGAAAAAGCATTTAGAATTCTCGAAGTAGAGGGAAAACTTGCATTCACCGGAGATAGAGGCGGTGACGATTCTAAGGTTTATTTTTTTGACTCGCTGGATGAAAGCGCAGTCCATGCGATTCACAAAGTGGTTGATACGACAATGGCCGTTATCGGGAAGATTCAGATGATCGCACTGGATCGCGGAGAAAGGGTGACTATCGGCGATATGCAAAGAGTGAATAACTATACATATTACGGACATCCGACCCAGTCATGGGATGCGACTCTCTATCTTCACCGCAATTAGCGTTAGTCTAAATAGGCTGGGTCGTTTTCCCGAAGGAAAATGACCCTTCCCACGTTTAGGTGGAGAGGACGGCGCGGATGTGTTCGCAGTGGTTGTCGCCGCATGTGCAGCCCATCGGCTCGCCGAGAAAGACGTTATACTGTTCCTTTGCGTCCAACGGATTGGACACGAGGTACAGCTTGTCTGTGGTTTGATTAATATCCCAGGTGCGGAACTTGAGGTCGTCTGAAGAAACCTCCTCGTCGAGATCGATGGTGGCCCCTATCTCATTCTGGAATGCCTTGGCGACCTGGCAATGCATGCAGTTGCAGTTCGGCTCGGGATTTGGCAGTACGGCAGCGTCGTCGATGCCTAGCGCCTTGGTGATCGCCACGATTTTGGCGAGGATTTCATCGGGCAGTTTCGGGGCGTTCGCTTGATCGGGGTTGTGGTGCATCATATCGACCAGCCCTTCCATATTCTGATCGCCGATCTGGATCGGCAGATTGATCCCAAAAACCTCGCCGCTCGGCATGGCCTTTTCAACGACCTTGGTTTGGCCTTGTTCTAGGTATTTGGCGTGGGCAGCAAAAATGGCCTCGATCACAACTGCCTCAAGCTCAGGGACTTTCACAGATTTTCCTTGGACAAGGCCGATCATAACCACAGGTCTTCCGTACTCCGTTTCGACATGGATGGAGGCGATGTTCTTCCACGACGTCGAGATATAGGGAGGAATGCTCAAAATTTTATGATTGATTCTCATAAGTAACCTCATGGTGATTAAACTATCATTATATCTCAAGAGGATTTTGGCTGTCAACAAATTTAGCAATCTCATGTCTTAGGTGCTGAAAAATATTGTAAGTCCTTGATTATTAATGACGTAAAAAAATGTTTTGATTCCTTCGGGGAATCGTCTATGATCCAGAAAAAAGGAGCAACACTTTGAGAAAAACCCTCGTGCTCGATACCAACGTTCTACTCCATGACCCGGATGCGATCTCGAAATTTAACGATAATGATGTGGTGATCCCTTTATCAGTGCTGGAAGAGCTCGATAGCATGAAACGGCTCTCCGACGAACTGGGAAAAAACGCCCGCTATGTGATCCGCTATATCGACTCCTTAAAGGCCAAAAAGAGCGGCGATCTCCATAGCGGAGTGATGATTGACAAAGGCATTAAGGTGAGGATCTTCCTTGAGGGGCGCGGGGGGCAGGAAAAGCGGGCGTTTCCGCTGCCGACGGACCGCAATAAGATCTTGCTTGCCGCCTACCAGATTCGTGAGCAGGGCGAACCGGTGGTGCTGGTCTCTAAGGATTTCGTCGTCCGCGTCAAGGCGGAGGCGATTGGGCTGGAAGCGGAGGATTATGAGAATTTGAAGGCCTCCTACGACAACCTCTATCGGGGATACCGCAAAATCAGGCTCGAAAAGCGGGATATCGACCAGTTTTTGAAAGATGGACACCTCACCCTCGACCTCAAGGATTTGCATCCCAATGAATATGTTCTGATGACGTGCGCGGAACAATCGACCGGGGTGGCCAAATACAACTCTCAGACTAAACGTTTGGAAGCATTGGGCAAGATCACGAAGGATATCTGGGGGATCCAGCCGCTCAATGTCGAGCAGCGCTGTGCGATGGACCTGCTTTTGCGCGATGAGATCAAGCTGATCACGCTACTCGGGCCGGCCGGAACGGGAAAAACCTTGATGGCGCTTGCAACGGGCATGAAAAAGGTCTTCGACGACAATATCTATACAAAGATCCTTGTCAGCCGGCCGATCATGCCGCTGGGAAAAGATATTGGGTTTCTGCCGGGGACGAAGGATGAAAAGCTATTCCACTGGATGCAGCCGATCTTTGACAACCTTGAATATCTCTGCCAGTCCACAACAGGGGATGCCTCAAGCGCGGAGACACAGCAGTGGATTATGGACAGCAAAAAGATCGAAATGGAAGCGGTGACCTACATCCGCGGACGGTCGCTGCCTAAGATGTATATGATCATCGACGAAGCTCAAAACTTGACGCCGCACGAGGTCAAAACGATCATTTCAAGGGCCGGACGGGGAACGAAGGTGATCTTAACCGGCGACCCGACGCAGATCGATAATCCTTATCTTGATAAGGATTCTAACGCGCTCACCTTCACGGTGAACAAGTTCAAGCACTTGCCTATTTTTGGTCATATGTTCCTGGAGAGGACGGAGCGCTCGGAGCTCGCGGCCTTGGCGGCCGAAGTGATGTAAAAAAGAGGACCAAGAGGCCCGATCCGCACGTGAGGACGATCCCGATCCATGCCCAGAGGTCGGGAACGTTATCCCAAAACATCCATTGTAAAATACCTGCATAAAGGATCCCTGAATAGCTGAAGGGAGCCAAATGGGACGCTTTGGCGCACGAGAGCCCTTTGAACTGCGCCCATTGTCCGCAGGCAGAAAAGAGGCCGATCCCCAGCAGTTCCAGAAAGGCTGTAAAGGAGACGGGGTTTTGCCATTCGAGGAGGTTGAAGGGAAGAAAGAGGAGAAACCCGATCAAAAAATAGTAAAAGAGCAGCGTGTGCATCTCTTCCGATTTTGTGGAGATCCGCACGGCAAGTGCCGTGATGGCGGAGATGAGGCCGGCGCCGAGGCCATAAATGGAGCCGCTATGGAAAATGCTCGAGGTGGGCTTAAGAACGAAAAGTACGCCGACGAATCCAACAAGGATCGGAATCCAGAGCCGATGCTCTATCGGTTTTTTCATCCACAGCCAGATGATAAAGGGGAGAAATAGCGGAGCGGTATTCATGAGGACGCTGGTATCGACGAGGTCCACCTCTTCTAAAGACAGGAAGATGAGGAGCATGCCGATCAGGCCAATCGCCGAGCGGAAGAGCACAAGCCAGGGTCTGGTGACTTTAAGGCTTGCCTTCCCATGCCTGATCATCCAGGGAATCGTGAAGAGGACCCCGACTAAATTGCGGAAAAAGACGATCGAGGGGATCGACGCGTGCGTTTCCGTATGCTTGATCAGGGCGAAGCCGCAGGTAAAAAAGAAGAAGGCGAGCAGATAGAGCGCCACCCCTTTTTTTAAATTCCCGCGGGCAGCTTCATCCATGGTTGCGGATGTGCTGGATCGTCATTTCTAAATCGTGGAGCGCCTTATCCAGCCCTCGGGAATCATGCTGCAGCCCGGCAATGATCAGCTCGCCGATGTCGTCGTTGATGCTGCCCCAGTCGCCCCAGGTCATGTGGACGCCGGTTTTGCTGATGTTCTTGAAATCCTGAGGAAAGGTCGTCACGACCATTTGGCTCACGCGGTTGAGGTCTCGGTTCATGAACGCGCCCTTGAGCATGGCGGCGTCGCGATAGAGTTTATCTAAAGGATCTGATTTTGATGCTTTCTTTGCCATAATCTGCCCCTATTTGATATTGCTTCCTATTTTTAATTTAGTTGTTAATTTGATATTTTTCAATATAAATCTGTTATTCTTTACATTATTTGTTAAATATGAGAAATATAAGATAAAAGGAGTGTTCTATGAAGGGTATGAGCGTTATGGGCGTCATTTTAATGATTATCGGCGTCGTGTTATTTGTTTTTTCTAATTCCATTTCAGAAAAAGTTGCCGAGGGAAGGGGGGAAATCTCCAGCGCCCAGAGCCAGGTCGATATGGGCAACAGCGTTATGTCTATGCATCCCGCGACAAAAGAGGTCGGCGGTATGTTTACCGGCTCTGCGCAAAATCGGATCAATGCGGGGACCGAAGAGGCCAATTACTATGAACGGATGGCCGCTTGGTTGAAAATTGGCGGAGTTGTGGTCTTTATTCTGGGCGTAGGGGTCTTGGTCGTCGGAATGAGAAAATCCCGTTAAGGCAGCAGGCGCCCTCCCGGGCGCCTTAATTAAGCAAATCGCTGAATTTTAATCAATTACATACTAATAAAATATTTAATATATTTCACTTTATCTAGATTTTTGGTATACTAGCTACATATTTTAACCAAATTAGGGGATCCTATGACCAATACTATACATTTAGCAAGCGGTCCAGCCGCAGCCACATCTTCAAATTCTTTGACGGCTGCAGCGATCGAACCCGCAGCTCCAGCCCCTTCGACTGAGGCTGTTTTGCAAAAGGAATGGATCCATCTAGAGAGCCGAGGCCACAGTTCGGGGATCGTCAAAGGTCCGGAAGGCATGATTGTCGTGACCAGCGGCCGCACGGATAAAACGGAGCCGAAAAGCATCCTCATCTATCGAGAAAAAGGGGGGAAGTGGACAAAAGAAACACTCTATACTCCTTCCCAGCCAGGGGAATTCTGTTCCAGTCCTGTCATTTGCCCTGCGATGAACGGCTATTTATTGTTTTTCCTCATGGGAACGCAGCGCGATCAAGACCATCTGCACGGTCAGATGCTCCGCTCCGTCGATGGAGGCGTGACGTTTACAGCGGAAGCTTTACCGGAAGGGATTATTGGACCTACAAAGTGCAAGCCTCTACAGGTGGGCAGATATTTAGTGTTCGGATCTTCTTTTGCCGAGGAAGGCAAGAAGAAGACGGCTGCTAAGATCGAAGTCTATGATACCGTCACAGGGACATGGCACCAGTCTCCGGAACTCAATGGAGAAAATGACTTTGGGGCGATCGAACCGACATTCTGTACCTTTAAAGAAAATGGGGAAACGTGCATCCGGATGCTCTGCCGCAACCGCAGCAAGGGTTTTGCCCTCACCGCCGTATTCACCCTCCCCAATCATCCTGAAGAAGGATTTAAATGGCCCGCTAAGCTCATCGATTCCACTCTGCCGAATTGTGACTCGGGGTTGGATATCGTCGATTTATCGGGAAAAGTGGTCGGAGAAAAAGTGATCCCTGAGGGCACAGCCATTGCCTTTGGAAACTTTTTAGGCAATCGAAGCACTCTGGAAATGAGCGTGTCTTCCAATGGCGGAAACAGCTGGTCTGCTGCTCAAACGATCGAGGCCCAATCGGGAGAATTCCCTGCAGCTATTTTCGATGACGCCACGGGCATGGTCCATGTGGCTTATGCCTCCAAAGTTCCGAACAACGCTCCCAACAAAGATGCGCATTCTATGCGCCATTTTGTCCTAGATCCTAGATCTATCAATCTGTAAATCTTCTCTTCCTCACACCGGGTGTCGGTGTGAGGAGTTTTTTTCTGTAGACCTTGCCTAAAATCCGCCGTTCTGGTGGATTGAAGGAATGACCATGCTCCAGATCAAAGTGACCCCCAATGCCTCCAAAAATCAACTCGTTGGTTGGGCAGAGGGCGTCTTGCGGCTGCGCATCAAGGGCGTCCCCGAGAAGGGGCAGGTGAATGAAGAGCTGATCGCTTTTCTTGCCAAACAGCTCGACATCGCCAAATCTCACATTGAGCTCGTCAGCGGAAAAACTTCCCGGTTGAAGCGGCTGAAAATCGCAGGTCTCACGCGGGAACAACTCGAAGAGAAATTGAAAGTATGAAAAAAGCGGCGCTATCTCTCGTTCTTATCTCCAGTTTATTTGCAGGCTCAGCTGCGGCCGACCAGCGCCCCATCACAAATCCAGTCGTTGCCGATGACGTTTGGTCCTACTCTTTGGCCCTTCAGGCAGCCACCTGGGGCGGGCCGCTGGTGACGATGTATGCCTTCCGGGAGCATGTGGCCCTCGGCCCTTCGGCTAAGGCTGCCCCTAATACGCTCTGGCGAATGGAAAATATCTCCACGCCCGCGTTATCGAAGGAAGCGGGCTATGTCACGCCGAACGTCAATGTGATCTATGGATTTGGGTTCATGGATTTGCGCCAAGAGCCGATCCTCATAGAAGCCCCCGATTCCGAGGGGCGCTACTACATGGTCGAAATCCTCGATATGTGGACCAACGCATTTGCGTACATTGGGGGAAGGAGCACAGGCTATAAGGGGGGCAAATTTCTCCTGACCGGCCCCGGCTGGAAGGGAACTGTGCCTGAGGGGGTAGAGCGGATTTATTGCCCCACGCCCTGGGTGCTCGTTCAGCCTCGGGTGCATATCTACCGCAATGGCGAGCTGGACCTTGCCGGAGCTCAAAAAGTGCTCCAGGCTGTCACGATCACCTCCTTTGCAAAATTTATGGGAAGGCCACAGATTCCGGCGCCCAATTACGATTACATTGTGCCCAAGGCGGTCGACTCCGCCCTTCCTGTCAGCGTGATGGAGTACAAAGATCCGCTTCAGTTTTGGGAGCTGCTCGCTGCGGCCTTGAAGGAAAATCCGCCCCCTAAAGAGCAGGTCTCTGCGCTGCTCCCGCTATTCAAACCCTTAGGGATTGAGCCGGGCAAGCATTGGGACCGCACCAAGCTCAGCCCCGGTGTCCTCGAAGCCATGAAAAAAGCGGCGAGTGAAATCGGAGCGCTTTTGTCCCATCTTTCGATCGGGACCTATTTCCAGGGCGCCAGCATTCCGCCGGCGACCATTGGGAAGTTTGGGACGGATTACAGGACCCGCGCGATCATCGCCCGCGTCGGGTTGACCGCGAACAAACCGTCAGAGGCGGTCTACTGGATGTACACTCAGGACAAGCAAGGAGCCCCGCTCACCGGCGAGAAAAAATATACGATGACGTTCAAGGAGGGGATCCCCTTTGAGAAACCGGGCTTCTGGTCGATCACTCTCTATGATGCAGTCAACAACTACACTATTGTCAATCCGATCCACCGCTACATGCTGGGCAGCGATACTCCCGATCTGAAAAAAAACAGCGACGGCTCCTTCACTCTTTATATTCAGAACACCAGTCCCGGCAAGGACAAAGAGTCCAACTGGCTGCCCGCCCCAACGGGTACTTTTTATCTCGTCCCACGCTCCTATCCGCCTAAACCCAATGTGGTCCATCTTTTATCGGATGTGAAAGCATGGCCGATCCCTGTTGTGGAACAGGTGCAATAGTTAAAATTTTTTCGTGGAAAATAATGGCCGCTTCCTCGATTTTGAAAGCAAAGTAAGGAAGTAAACGATGGCGAAAAAGAAGCCCCGCCCACCTAAGAGCTTAAGCGCCGTTCAACCGATCCGCGGCAACGAGGGGGCTACCGTGCTCGGCCCGACCAATCCGGCGCGCGCTGCGGAGAGCCGGAGTCGGGTAGCGCCTCCTAAAACAGACCACGGCACGCTGCCCAGCTTGCGCTGGTCGTTCTGTGACAGTCATAACCGGCTCTCAGAGGGCGGCTGGGCTAGGCAGACGACAGTCCGCGAGCTGCCGATCGCCACCGAGATTGCCGGCGTTAACATGCGCCTCAAAGCCGGGGCGGTGAGAGAAATGCATTGGCATGAAGAGGGCGAGTGGGCCTACATGCTCAAAGGGAGCGCGCGGATTACTCTAGTCGATCAAAATCTTCGGACTTTCCAAGCCGATGTCGGCGAAGGGGAAGGGTGGTTTTTCCCTGCCGGCATTCCCCATTCGATCCAAGGCTTAGGGCCGGACGGATGCGAGTTTTTGCTGGTATTTGATGACGGGGATTTCGATGAGAACTCCACGTTCCAGCTCACCGATTGGCTGGCCTGCACGCCAAAAGAAATTCTCGCAAAAAACTTCCACACCACGGTCAGCGCCTTCGATAAGATTCCCACGGAGGAGCTCTACATTTTTCAGACGAAAGTCCCGCCGCCGCTCTCGAAAGACCGCGTTCTCGGCTTAGGGCCGGTTCCTGTAGATCTCAAACACCGGATGGGGAAAATGGACCCGGTCCGGATGAAGTATGGCTCAGTGCGGATCCTCGACACGAAGCTATTTCCCCCAACCACGATCAGCGCCGCTCTTGTCGAGCTGGAGCCGGGGGCTTTACGCGAGCTTCACTGGCATCCCAATGCGGACGAGTGGCAATATTATGTCTCGGGCCAGGGGCGGATGACAGTGTTCGCCTCCAATCGTTCCGCGCAGACTTTCGACTACCTGGCGGGCGATGTGGGCTATGTGCCGCGCGCGCAGCCCCACTATGTCGAAAACACAGGTAAGACCACGCTCCGGTTTTTTGAGATGTTCCGCAGCCCGAAATTTGAAGATGTCCCTCTCGCGCAGTGGCTGGCCTTTACGCCGCATGAGCTGGTGCGCGCGCACTTGAATATCGATGAGTCGCTCTTAAAAAAAATCCCCAAACGGAAAATGCCGATTACCTGAGTTTTGGGTTCAGTTTGTAGTAGATTACCAATGGACCCAAAACTCAGGTTCGGAGGCACATGAAACGTTACTGGCCGCTCTTTGTTTTAATCTTCATCGCGATCTTAGGCGCTGCGGCGATTGCCCACAGCACCCAGCAAGGATTTGCCGCCTGGATGCACTATTTCATGGGTTTTTTCTTTTGCCAGTTCGCGATGCTGAAGCTGTTTCATCCGTCCGGTTTTGCCGAAGGATTTCAGATGTACGATTTGGTTGCGAAAAAATTCCGCGCTTATGCCTATGTCTATCCCTACATTGAATTGGGGTTGGGGCTTGCCTATCTTTCATTGATCGCGCCCCCGGCAACGTATTGTATCACG
>JABDEH010000007.1 GCA_013287215.1 Chlamydiota bacterium | reverse complement strand
CCACGATCGGGGATTTATGATGATTGTCGGGGTGATAGAGATTGCCGCCGGCATAGGAGTGATATTTAAGCCAAGAATATTTGCCTATATTATCTCTCTGTGGCTCTTGGGGATCATCATTAACTTGCTACTGACGGGACAATATTATGATGTTGCCTTGCGGGATGTAGGCCTATTTCTGTCCTCGATTGCTTTAGGCAGGCTGAGCCAGAAATATACAGTGAGATAGGACCTCAAGCAATTTCTTAGGTCTATTTGGGCTTCTTTTTTTTGTTGCCGCCGCAGCCGCAATCTTCATCGACCGGGACTTGAGAATCTGCAGAAGAGATTTCTTCGGATTGAATGGTTTTTTTCTCTTGTTGATCGGCATGGGCTGGTAGTAGAGAAAACATCGCAAAACCTAACATAGACAAAAACATCATAGGAACCTCCTTGGTTATGCACTAAGATACGGATTCATTTAGGGACTGTCAATGAAAACTTTATCTCTTGGGCATTGTAGCTGGAGCGGACGAACGGACCGCAATACATGTGTTTGACGCCGAGGCTGTAGCCATAGTCTTCATAAGCTTTAAATTGCTGAGGCGTAATGAAATTTTTGACGAGGAGCTTGCGCGGATCGGCCTGCAAGTAATGGCCGATGGTGATGATATCGCAGCCGGCGGCTTGCAGATCGCGGATTGTCTCCTTGACCTCGTCATCCGTTTCCCCGAGGCCCACCATGATGCCTGATTTGACGAAGTTGCTGCCTGCATCTTTGGCATAGCGGAGAACGCTTAAGGTCCGGTCATAGGTCGCTTTGTGCCTTACCCGCGGCGAAATGCGGCGGACGGTTTCAATATTGTGATTAAAGATTTCAGGCTTTTCGGCCAGCACCGTGTCGATCGAGGTAAAATTTCCTGCGAAGTCGGAGGTCAGGACTTCAATGCTGACATCGGAGCACTGCAAGCGTACTTCTCTCAAGATGGCGGCAAGCGCTGCGGCCCCGCCGTCAGGCAGATCATCGCGGGCGACCATGGTGAGGACGACATGTTTGAGCCCCAGTTCTTGCACCGAGAGAGCGATGCGCTGGGGTTCGTCGGCTTCGGGAGGTTTGGGCTGTTTAGAAAAGTCGATGTCGCAAAAGCCGCAATTGCGTGTACACTCTTTGCCGAGGGTGAGAAAGGTCGCTGTCTTTTTTGAATAACACTCCCAGCGATTGGGGCACTTGGCTTCCTCGCAGACGGTGTTCAATCGGTATTTTTCTAAGATCCGCTCGGTTTTGAATAGGTTGCCCCCCTTCGGCAATTTGCGGTGGAGCCAAGAGGGAAACCTTCCCTGGCTAGCTTCATCTGCGTTAGGAGGCAGCACATTTAGCTTTTTCATTTTTTTAGTTTGGGCGGGAAGTGGATCGGGGTTTCATTGGCGATCAGGGCAGCTTCCAGCCATGCTTCTGCCACTGTCGGGTGAGCATGGATCGTATCAGCCAAACAGTCAACTGTCAACTCGTTTGCGATCGCGAGCGTCATTTCTGCGATCAGGGCAGAGGCTTCATAGCCGACGACTTGCGCGCCCAAAATTTGTTTGGTCTTCTTGTCGGTGACCACTTCTGCAAATCCTTCCGTCTCCATCGAAGCAATCGATTTGCCGAGCGCCATGAAGGGGAACTTGCCGGCCGTTGCAGGATATCCTGCGGCGAGCGCTTGCTCTAGGGTCATCCCGACGGAGGCGATCTCGGGAAGCGTAAAGATGACCGCAGGAACGGCATTGTAGTGCATGGTGGCTTCTTGTCCAATGACATTGCTCGCTGCGATGATCCCTTGGTGAGAGGCGACGTGGGCCAGCATGAACTTTCCGGTGACATCGCCAATTGCGTAAATCCCGGGAACGTTTGTCTCCATCTTCTCATTCACGAGGATCATGCCCCGCTCGCCCACTTTCACGCCTGCCTTGTCTAAACCGAGATGGTCGGTCACAATGCGCCTTCCCACGGCCACAAGAGCCATATCGCAACTGATCCCGGGCTTATCTTTCAATTTGACGTGAAGGCCATGATTTGTTTTTTCAATTGTTTCGACAAAGACGCCCGTTTGGACGTCGATGCCCTGTTTAACAAAGGCGCGCGTCAAGGCCTCGGAGATCCCTTTGCCTTGCGCTTGGACGATCATCGGGAGGGCTTCTAAGAGGGTCACCTTGACGCCGAGCTCCGCAAAAAGGCTGGCAAATTCGCAGCCGATGTATCCGCCTCCGATGATCGCGAGCGTTTTGGGCAGCTCGGTCAGCTCCAAGATGGATGTGGAGTTCAGAATACGCTGATGATCGCAGGGAAACGCCGGAATGTCGAGCGGCTCGGAGCCTGTCGCAATGATGGCCTGGTCTGCCAGAATAATCGTGTTGTCCTGGCCTTTAATTTTAATTTCTTTGGGAGAGAGGAATTCTGCAGAGCCGCGCAAAATCGTGATCTTATTGGAGAGGATCAGCCCTTCAAGACTCTTGCGGATTTTTTCGATCACGCCGTCTTTGCGCAGTTTCATTTTTCCGTAATCAAAAGTCATGGGGCCGGTTGCGATCCCGTAATCGGCCGCATGCTTGATTTTGGTGACCACGCCGGCGTTGGAGAGGAGTGTTTTGGTGGGAATGCAACCAACGTTCAGACACGATCCGCCTAAATAATTTCTTTCAATGAGGCACACCCGTTTGCCATTCTGAGAGGCTTTGATCGCGGCCACATAACCGCCGGGCCCCGCTCCAATAATCGCTACGTCAAATGTCATAAAAATTCCTCTTTAACAGTTCCAAGGGAATTGTAACTGATTCTAGGAAAAGAAAAACAGTGCAAATTTTATTGTCGATATGACACACTGAAAAGTATAGGAAAGGAGTGATCATGAAGCCTACTGAACGTCAAAAATTATGTCCCAACTGTGATGGAAACGTCCCTATCGAGGCCGCCGTTTGCCCCTACTGCGCGGCAGATCTGTCGGGACAGACAGAGAAAGATTCCGCGCCAAGCCAGGCCGTTCTCTTTAAGAACCAGTCGCTTCAAGAAAGTTTAGCCTCCCTCTATACGCCTCCCTATTCTTCCTCATCTGCTGCCCCTTCTGCGCCCAAAGCTCCTGTATTTAAGGAAGCTGCGCCAAAACGTGCCGAGTCCGCCTATAAGTCGGCCCCGCCGCCCCCATCACCTACTCCTGCGGCAACAGAAATGGCTGTTCCCGAGGAAGCTACCGATAAAGCGAGCGTCCTTTCCATCCTGCTACTGTCCCTGTCCGGAGTGCTGCTCACGCTGGGGCTGATTCAATTTTTCTTTTCAAATAACGGGGTTCTTAGACTGGAGTGGGATGCTTCCTACTGGTTTATCTACTGCCTAGGCGCGCTGCCTCTCTTCTATTTCGGCTATAAAAAGCTGCAATAATACCATTCCCAAAAAATAAAGCCACAAATTGCAGGCGTCTTTCACCTGCGCTCCTTCGCCTTCGCTCGGGCCAACTTATTCAAGTTGGCTCTTCGCTCCAGGCTTTGGTGCTCGGCAAAATACGCTGTGCCCTTTATGCCTTTATTTTTTGGGAATGGTATAACAGATTACAGCCTTAATTTTCTTAACGTGCTCGTGCCCTTGCCCTCCCGCGTTAAGCTAAGGGAACGTTTTTAAGTCAATTCTAGTTCGGGCATTTTGGAGAGGCTGACCCTGCGGGTGGGCAGCTCTTCTATGGGCGGCTGCATCCTTTCCGGCACGACCATCTCAAACTTAAAGAGTGCGTGCGCAATCTCAATTTTGATCCTGAGACTTAAGCGGTCAAACAAATCAAACGCTTCGTGCTTGAACTCTTGGAGCGGGTCCTTCTGGCCGATGGCGCGGAGGTGGACCTCGGAGCGCAGGTGGTCGATATTGAGAAGGTGCTCTTGCCAGAGGGTGTCGATATTGCGGATGAGGATGCTGCGGATGACGGAGTTTAAGATCTCTTGTGCGGGAGTCGGGAGGGATGCCAGCTTGCCGGCAGGCTGCATCATTTTTTGGACTTTCTCGATTACACCGGCCTGGTGCTCCATTTTAACATTGAGCGCATGGATCACTTTTTCTGCTGCTTTGTTTTCAATGTCTTCGATCTGCAAATAGTCGTTGTCGAAGTCGGAGGGGTCGTAGGTGACGGGAAACTGTTCCATCAGCCAACGGCGGTACTCTTCTGGATTCCAGCCCCCTTCTTGGGTCTTGCTCTTAAAGAACTTGCGGCTCATGTGGCAGCAGACGCTTTCGAGCAGGTCTTGCGCAATGCCGATGAGATTGCCGCTATGGAGCACGTCGTTGCGGAATGTATAGATTTCCGAGCGCTGCTTATTCATCACATCATCGTATTCGAGCGTGTGTTTGCGCATGGTGTAATTTCTTTGCTCGACCCGTTTCTGCGCGGTCTCAATCGATTTGTTGAGCACTTTTGCTTTGATCGGCTCTCCTTCAGGAGGGCGGAAGCGCTGGAGGAATGTGGTGAGGCGCGGCGAGGTGAAGAGGCGCATGAGCGAATCTTCAAAAGAAACATAAAATTTTGAGGAACCCGGATCCCCAAGGCGGGCGCTGCGGCCGCGCAGTTGCCGGTCAATGCGGCGGGATTGGTGCCTTGTGGTCCCAATTACATGCAGACCGCCTACATCGGCAACACCGGGTTTCAGCTTAATATCGGTTCCTCGGCCGGCCATGTTGGTGGCGACCGTAATGGCTCCGAGGCTGCCGGCGTCGGCGATGATCTCCGCTTCCTTGGCATGATTTTTGGCGTTGAGGATCGTGTACTCGAGTTTGTTCTGCTTGAGAATGCGGGCAAGCTTTTCAGAGATATCTACCGATTCCGTACCAATCAGGATCGGGCGACCTTTACCGTGGACCTCTTGGATGTCTTTGAGGATCGCGTTGTATTTTTCCCTTTCGGTCATGTAAATTTCATCATCGGCGTCGGCGCGCTGGCAGGGGCGGTGAGTGGGGATCGCCAAGACCTCGAGCTTGTAAATTTCTTTAAACTCGTTGGCCTCTGTCATCGCCGTTCCGGTCATGCCGGAGAGCTTGGTATACATGCGAAAATAGTTTTGCAGAGTGATCGTCGCATACGTTTGCGTTTCGCCCTGGATGTCTACGCCCTCTTTCGCTTCGATCGCCTGGTGCAGTCCGTCCGAGAAGCGGCGGCCGGGCTGCGGTCTTCCCGTGTTTTCATCGATGATGACGATTTTATTTTCAGCGATGATGTAATCGATGTCTTTTTCCATGAGAAGGTGAGCTCTGAAGAGCTGCCGCAGGTTGTGGGCGCGCTCTTTTCTTGTCGCATCTTTTTCTCTTAAGATCACTTTTTCTTGAAGCTTCTGCTGCTCAGAAAGCGCGGAGTTATCATCGATCTTCGCATATTCGTACCCGAGATCGAACATCACAAAGTCATCGCGGACGCTTTCATCTTCATGCTGCTCCATCCAGAACTTAATGCCCTTATCCGTCAGCTCGTACTCGTTACCCCGTTCATCGACGATGATGTAGAGTTCGGCGAGCGCCGTCGCACGCTCTTCTTTATTAGGTTCTGCATAGTAATAGACATCCCACTTGTCGATCTCAGAGCGTAAATGGGGATTTTCGCGCATTCTTTTGAGCACATTGTTCTGCGGAGTGCCTTTGGAGACGAGCCAGAACTTGCGGAAGGCCTCTTTTTCTGCAGCTTCTTCTTCTTTGGTCAATTTGCGCGGCGCTTCTTCGGACAGCCTGCCGAGGCTCTCTAACGTTTTGCGCGCATCGGAAGCGAATTTGTTGCACAAGTCGCGCTGGCGGCGGACAAGCCCGGCGACATCCTCTTTGAGCTCTTCGTACATTTGGCGGGAGCCGGAAGAGGGACCCGAAATGATCAGCGGCGTTCTCGCCTCGTCGATCAAAATCGAATCGACCTCGTCGATGATCGAGAAAAAATAGCCGCGCTGGCATTGCTCTTCTTGACTGTTGGCCATGGAATTGTCGCGCAGATAATCAAAACCGAACTCTGAGGCGGTCCCATAGACGATGTCGGCGGCGTAGACCTCTTTTCGGTTATGGTGCGGCGTGGCATTGGTGAGCGATTCGACGGTCAGGCCGAGGAAGCGGAACACAGGCCCGATCCACTCGCAGTCCCTTTGAGCGAGGTAGTCGTTGACAGTGACCAGGTGGACAGGTTTTTGCGTGAGGGCATTGAGGTAGAGAGGCATCGAGGAGGTGAGCGTTTTCCCTTCGCCGGTCTGCATTTCCGCAATGGCCCCGAAGTGCATCGCGATGCCGCCCAAGATCTGCACATCATAGGGGACCATGTCCCATTTTTGATTATATCCGGAGACGTGGACTTCGGTCCCGCAGAGCCTGCGGCAGGTGTTTTTTACGGCGGCGTAGGCCTCAGGGAGCAGGCTGTCCAACGTTTCGCCGCGGGCCAGCCGGTCCCGAAAGCTCTCAGTTTTTTGGCGCAGCTCCTCATCGGAAAGAGACTGATAGGCCTCCTCGAAACGGTTGACCTGGGCGACAAGCTTCCCATAGCGCTTGAGTAGGCGGCCTTGGGCAGTTCCAAAAATCTTTTTGATAAGTCCTAACATGTGAGTCCTAGAGGTCGTTGAATTGCCCCTATGTTACATCATCCTGGATTAATAAATCAAACCGCGATATAAGTAAGATAGATTATTTTAGGTGTTCATGTGGCTTTGAGTTTGGTCGTGATCCTTATCAAGAAGTCTATCGCCAGAGATCGTCCGCTGCGTCCTAAGCCTGTTCAGTCTAAGTGAGTTATGGCGGACATTCAGATCCTCGATAGAGTCAGCTGCAAGCTGGAGACCGAGAAGGTTTACGGCAAAGTTTACCTTGAAATGCTGTATGGAACGAGTCTTATTTCCCGCCTGATTTCTTTTATTTTTTTACCGATCGTTTCAAGAATTTCCTTTCTCTCCCAATTCTACGGTTTTCTTCAAAAACGTCCTAGAAGCCGCCGCAAAGTAAAACCTTTTATTGAAAAATTTTCTGTTGATGCCGGCGAGTTCCTAGACCCCGTCGACTCCTTCGCCTCCTTCAATGATTTTTTCATTCGGAAGCTGAAACCCTCCGCCCGCCCGTTTGCCAAAGGCTCGGCAGTGGCGATTCTGCCCGCAGACGCCCGCTACTTAGTATTTCAAGAAATCGACAAAGCCGACGGTTTTTTCGTCAAGGGGCGTAGGTTTTCTTTAGAACATTTGCTGCAGAGCCAAAACCTCGCCAAAAAGTATGATCGGGGCTCGATGCTTGTAGCGCGGCTTTGCCCGACCGATTATCACCGCTTCCATTTTCCATGCGATTGCATCCCCGATCTTCCGCGGCAAGTCCCGGGCTATCTATTTTCCGTCAATCCGATTGCGCTCAAGAGATACGCGGATATTTTAGCGGAGAACAAACGGGTGATCACGGCTCTGCACACCAGGCAATTTGGAACCATTCTCTATATTGAAGTGGGGGCCACCTATGTAGGAACGATCCATCAGACATTTCAAGCGGGCAAAGGATATGCCAAAGGGGATGAGAAAGGCTATTTTTCGTTTGGGGGGTCCTCTCTCGTGCTCCTTTTTGAACCGGACCATATTCAGTTCGACCAAGATCTTATCGACGCTTCCGAAAAAAGAATGGAAGTCAAAGGGCTGCTGGGCCAGTCGCTCGGCGTCGCCCGCAGCTCGCCGCTCAATTTTGATTGATCGTGTGTTAACCAAACTTATTCTATGAAAATTCAACGCAAAGACGCGGACACATCCCTATGCAAAAGTTTTTCTTGCAGTGTTATATGACTAACAACTTTGGGTGATTAGGACAGTTAAACGCAAAGACGCAAAGACGCAAAGACGCGAGAAGAGAGAGTCCCTTAGCATTTTCTTTCCCTTACCCTCTCCTTAGCGTCTCTGCGCCTTTGCGTCTTTGCGTTGAACTGCCTTACTCATTCAACCGGAAAACGCAGCAAGAAAAACTTATGCGTAAAGATATGTTTGCGCCTTTGCGTTGAGTGGGCTTACTCTTTCAACTCACCGGGAATTGCGGCGCTGATACCAATAGAAAAATAGGACGGGGGCGACCATGAGGACACAGCCGAGAAGGATCATCAAGGCGTACTGGAGCCGATCGATGTGAAGCTCATCAGGAGGGAAAAACCCGATGATGAGCGTCGCAGCGCATCCAAATAAACCTAAAAGAATCGTTATCCACATTCCCACATGGTTACCCGGAATCTTGAAAATCTTGGGCCGGATCTTATGTGTATAGTGCAAACGGAGGGCAGCAAGAAAGATCATCACATACATGATCATGTAGAGCTCCGTGCTGAGGCCCGTGAGGAACCAATAAAAGCTATTGATTTTCTCGACAAACAAGAAGAGCATGCAAAAGAGGGAGACGAGCAGAGCTTGGACCAGGAGTAGATTTTTTGGCACTCCATGCCGGTTCAGTTTCGAGAAAAAGGGAGGAAGAAATTTCCACTCGGCCGCATGCAGAAGGCCCTTGGCAGGGGCGATCAGCCAGTTGATCATGCCGCCTACGCTCCCAATGACGATCAATAAAGTGAGGATGGGAATAAACCAGGGTATGTGGAACGATTGGAAGAAATCGGTAAATACTTGCATCACGCCGTCCACCAGACGAATTTCATGGGTGGGGATCACGAAGGCGATCGCGAGCGATCCGAAAAGCATCGAAAATAAAATGAACAGCGCCGAATAGGCCATCGCCTTCGGAAAGTTGCGCTGCGGGTTGTGGATGCTGTTCACGTGTACGCCTGAGAGTTCCATTCCCAAAAAAGAGGCCATGATCGCCGTCAAAGAGACCCAATTTGCCGCATTGTCCAAAGAGGGGAATATCGAAGCGGCATCGAGTTTGATCGCCATCGGCATCCCCGAGGAAACCCAGGCGATGCCTAAGGCGACCAAGAAGAGCATGGGGAACATGGTGCCGATGAGGACGCAAATCCCATTCACCTTGGCAGAAAATTCAATGCCCTTTAGGTTGACCCAGGTCAGAGTCCAAAAGGTGAGTAAGATCACACCGACCAAATAGAGTTTATTTTGCGCCAGTTCCGGTTTGATGATGTAGGCGGCGGTCCCGGCGATGAAGGAGAGAATCGTTGGGTACCAGACCATCGTATTGATCCACTGCAGCCAAATCGAGAGCATCCCTGCTTTATCTCCAAAAGCGGTCCGGACCCACTCATACACACCTCCCTTATTGGGGAATGCTGCAGAAAGTTCAGCAGAAACCAGAGCGATCGGAATTAAAAAGACGATGGCGGAAAAAACGAAAAAGAAAATGAGCGAGCTGCCGAATAGAGCGGCAGCCGGCAAATTACGGATGCTATCAATGGCTCCGATGACGAGCAAGACAAGGGCAAAAAGAGAGATTTTTTTAGACATATGTACCAAGTTCATGCTACCTCAAGTGCCACATTTCTACAACTGTCCACTTCAATTGGGGGTGATTAAAAGTGGTACACTGAACCAAAAAGTGATGCTTCCTCTATTCACCAGTGATCGGTTATACTCGCGCCAGTTAAGGAGGAAGTATGACCACTGCGTTAAGCTTGCGCTCAGTTCCACCCGTAAATATGGCTGGTTGTATTGGGCTTGTTTGTAATGGCGAAATAGAAATTACCACTAGCTTGCAAGAGTATTTGAAAAACTGTGCGTCTATTATTGGAGTCGATGGAGGGTTAAATCATTGCAAAAAAATGGAAATAACACCCCAGTGGGCTGTGGGAGATTTTGACTCGATTGATCCGACACTTCTTGAAGAAATTAAAATGAAAAAGAATGTGGTGGTCCTGCCACGAGCTAAAGACTGCACAGATTTAGAAGTTGCAATCGATAAAGCCAAAGAAATTTCAGCTCAAGCCCAGGTCATTATTTGGGGTGGTTTAGGGGGGCGCATTGACCATACTTTAGGCAATATTTTGCTGCTTTTTAGAGATCCTGCTCGACTATTTCTTCAATCGGAGCAACAAATACTTTTCGTCGTCAGTAATAAAATAGGAGAGGTTGAAATCCGCCATCCCAGTCATCAAACAATGACTTTGTTGCCATTAAATGGACCTGTCAGCAGTGTTTCAATAAAAGAAGGCGGTCAGATCATCGATATTCCTGTAATAGACAAAAGCAGCCCCATGATTTTCACATTTAAAGATCAATGCACTTTAACTGTAGGAACCGGGGAAGTTCTGGTGATTCTTGAGCAAAAGGCTTCTCCCCCGCTGAGTGCTTTGCCCCAAGGAGAGATCTCTATGAAATTTAGCCTGGATCAGCCTTTGGCCACTGTTTTTGAGTACCTAACTCACCAATCGTTCCATTTTCAAGGCGTTAGACTGTCTTCCGCTAAGGAAAGGATATCCAATATACAGCACGCTTCGGGGAAAGTCAGTTTTCCAAGCAAGAGAGGACAAACTGTTTCTCTAGTGCCATTTTACGGCCCCGCTAAGGGGATTAAAACACAGGGGCTAAAGTGGGAACTTGGAGAGGCGACCTTGGACAAATTAGATAAAGATTTTGTTGGTATCTCGAATGTATCCATGGGTAATGAATTTTCTGTGGCGGTAGAGAGTGGCGAACTTTTGTGTATTGTGAATGAAGGTTTAATCGACCAAGAGTTGGTCGAGGCTAAGATTAATAAATAGGAAGTTTCTTAGCAAAGAAGTCCTCTATCTTGGAAGTCTGGATTTTCCGCAATTCGTGTCGGTTTCCTTGATAACGTTGTTTTATTGATTTCTAACTTTTTAAGGAATCGATGGATATGGGGATCGCCATTCAAGTGAATAGCTTCATCGAAACCGAACCAACGGACCGCGTTAAATTCCTCTGGGTCATAGTAAGTTGGCGGATTGAGACTGTTCCCTTTCAAGAGATACCAGAGGGTAACATCTGTATGTCTTATATTCATTCTGCCTGTAGGAGTCACCGTCAAGAAAAAAGGTTTGTCATATAGAAAGTGAGCTTCGAGGCCAAGCTCTTCCTTGACTTCTCTTTTGACCGTTTGCATTGGATGCTCATTCACTTCCACATGCCCTCCCGTCGGAATCCAAAGCTGGGCTTTTTTATGATCTGTCAATAGAATTTTCTGCTGATCTAAGTCTAGGACAACAAAATAGACGATTAAGTGCGGATCGGGATAGGCTGCTCCATCAAGGCGAAAAATAGGCGCTCCAGATGAAATCCACGAACAGGCAAAATCAATATCGCCCTTCTCTAGACTGTCATAGGAGGAAATAGAACTAATTAATTCCTGTATTACTAGTTTTATGTCCTTCATTCGTATGTCCTTGCATTTTCATGTTGCTTGGCAATACATCGCATTGATCTAAGACAACAATTACAACCGCCGATGCCCATGATGTGCGGATCATTTTAATAAGAAGATTATTATAAAATGTTTTGTAGCCATAGGTTTGCCCAATATTTCGGACGAGATGCGACAACCCTTGTTGAAAAGGTCGATCTTTTTGATATTGCGTTTTAATTAAGTCCAAAGGCGCTGCAATAAGGGCTTGCACGGCTCCTGCACCCGCTCCTATGGAAAATTTTTGGAAAAGGTTGTCGTCAAATTTATTTTCCTTAGCGCGATCTAGAAAAAATTGATAAGAAACAAGGAAAGAAACCCAACTGATGTTTTTTTGGAGCAATACCTTATCCCATCCTTGTACGAAAAATTTAAAGCCTTCTTTATGGATGCGCTGTTTAAGATCTAGCTTTCCAGCTTGTGTCATTTCTACAGTTTTTAGGCGCTCTACGGGACAATGGAACAAAAATGTCTCAAAGGTAGATGTGAGCATCCCCACCTCTGCTGCAAATATCTTAGGGTGCTGTTTTTCTAAACTTTCTGGAGAGATTTTCTTTGCGATGGAATCACTATAATGGTTAATGCTCCAACGCATTGAGCCCTTTAACCCGCACGAGAGAGTATTCCAGCGAAACCCTTTGTAAAATTCTCCGATTCCACCTTTATCTTTGATTGCTCTGATTGCTGCGACCGCGGTCTTTAATTCGGGTCTGGCTTCTTGTTCCACTTTGATGCGGTCCAGGACATGACCTAGGGTCACGACTTCTAAGGAGTTGGCCAAAGCACCAGAGGCTATCACATGCAACGGAGTGAGTCCTTTATCGCTTACGGAAGATGTCATATTAATCCTAACGATCTTGATAATCCCAAATGTCTTTCATATGATTCAAGGTAAATTTTTGCAAAATCCCTTAAAGACTCTTTCCGATCGGAGATAGCCAATCTCTCAATACACCATAAATGGTAGTAAAGATCTACTATAGTTCTAGCAAGGAGCAGCATTTCAAATTCTTTTCCAGAGGATCCATTATAGCGAACGAGCATCGCTTTCATTTGGTCTATAGAAAGTTGGTGATGACTTGCAATAATTGCCAAATCGAATATGTAATAATTATAGGCGGCAGTCTCCCAATCTATAATATATAGGCTTCCATCTGTTGCTGAAAAGAGGTTTCCTGAATGTAAATCATTGTGGCAAAAGACTTTCTTTAATTTTGCTAGATAAGGTTGCAGTGCGTCTCGAATGCGCAGAATATCGCTGCTCTGTATCAGTTGATCTTCTCTCATTGATTTTGTTCTTTCAACCGCTGCTATTACTAAATCAATGTGATCGAGTTCTTTTTCAACGGGTAGAACAGTTGAATGCACTTTCTGGATTTCAGGGATAACCCGATCCAAAAAATCGTGATCAGAAAATTGCCAATTTACCCCGGGAATCTGTTTGAGGAGCAATATTCCATGCCCATTTTGGACAAAGTCTACTGGAGTCGGAACATTAAATTTTACACATTTTTTTCCCAACTGCTGAAGTACATTGTACTCCCATGCTATATAAGATGTTTTAGAAGGGTGAGCAAGTTTAAGGAAATATGGTTCCCCATTCATTTGCAAATAGAAGTTCTTGTGAGAATGGCCGTGTGGCACTCTTTCAATGATAAACTGATCAAGACCTCTCTGTGGCTGCCCCCTCCTCTGAAATTGGCTTAATAAGCCATAAAGAGGCTGTTTGGACTCATCATCGATGTCCAGTTTATCTATTGCAGTTTGCAAAATGTTCGTGTAATGCAAGCCTTTTGCCTCAGCCCACTTTACAATAAGATCAGTTAAGTGTTGAGAGTGAAGATCTAGTAGGGAAAAAGGACCCAAACCATCCTTATGTATTGGGATAAAATCAAATTCATTTTCCCCTTTTTGGTAAACGATCTCAAAGCAAGGCGCCTGTGCTGTGACTGTGGCATGACCGTTTACTGTTTTGCGTTGGCTTAAGGGCACGGGATTTTCGGACTGGCGGACAAGAAATGGCGTTGTTCCATCGACCTTGAATTTTTGCAAAGCCGCCTCTCGCGAAATGGCGCCAATATACCATGTTTGATCTGCATAGTTATCTTCAAGGAACTCTAAAGCCTTTAAACAAAAGGCTTGGTATTTGGAGTGCGGTCGCGCGTTAATTTTCAGCTCTGTTTGCGATAAATCCACCCCATTTTTTAATAAGAATTTTAGAAAATACTTCATGCTCTTTTCTGCTTGGTCGACCTGATTCCCATCGTCGTAATGTCCACATTTATCATCAATGCTGAGGATTCGTCCTGCTTGGGCATCCAATCCTCCTCCGGCTAATATGGCACCTCCTTTAGTTAGGGTGGTATGGTGCCATTTCGCTGGATAATAATTGCATCCATATAGGTTCAAAGAAGGGTCTAAAACAAAGATATATCTTTGGCCCTTGGTATCTAAAGGCTGTCTGTCTTGAAGGAGTCTTCCGGTTTCATCGAAAGTAATTAGATAATTTTGAACCGTTTCATCTAAATATATGACAGCACTTGGATTTACTAAGTTCTTTAACCAGCTGTCAAATCCTTCGATTGAGGTGTAAATAGAACTTTCCCAATATTGATGTAAAAAACCTAATGCCTTCTCGTTTTTGTTTATGATCAGTTGTTTTCCCGTTTCCTCAAGCCATTCAAAAAAGGGAACCTGGGCATCCCAATTTTTCCAAAGGAGAAACATAGGGTAAATATATCCACCATACCGATGAGCTGGGTCTATAGCTTCAAGCCAATATTCCTCTTTAAGCAGAATAGGTTTTGCCGCTGGGTCTTTTTGGCAGGTTGCATTTCTACCAATAACGTTTTGGACTGCCCTCTCTATTTTTCCCCTAAGTTGCTCATTAGGTAATCCTGAGTGCTTTTCCTGAACAGCTAATGGCTGATTGTCTTGCTTTTCGAGTGTTATAGGACGTAAAAGTGATTGTGACATTTTTTTATCTCCTGAAAACGGAGAATTTTAACAAAGCCACCATTAAAATTCACTTATAATATGAAAATTGCTTGCAAAATTCTTGTTTTCAAATTATACTTCTGCGCATGAAATATGCTATTGAGTTAGAAAGAGATCCTTCTGATGAAAAGGAAGGTATTTTATTACAAGGTGTAAATGAGGCTGACTATAAAATAAAAAAAGTCAACCCAATAGAATATTATGCTCTCTTTATAAAGGATTTACAGGGAGAGATTTGTGGGGGCATTTCGATTATTTTGTATTATGGATGTGTTTCTATTGATCTCCTTTGGGTTTCTCCGGAGCTTCGTGATCAGGGTTGGGGATCAAAACTTATTGAAGAAGCCCTTCTTTTTGCCAAGAAAAAAGAGTGTTTGTTTGCAACTGCCCATACAATGGATTGGCAGGCCGTCTCTTTTTATCAGAAGCTAGGATTTCATATTGAGTTCATCAGTAAGGGCTATCAATACAACTCCGAACTTTATGTGTTAAGGAGGAATTTTTGAAGTCTACCCTATTGCAAATGAATCTCTTGCAATGGGCGTCTAACTGAGGATGGTGAGATGCCGGCTTTTAGCGCAGCGATCACGCCGGCTGCTTCCCAGTAATTTTCCACTAAATAATAGTGCCTAGGGCGCCATGGGAGTTGTGAGAGATCGTTTCGCATCAGATTTTGATTCTCTTTCACGGCGATTACAGGGATTCCTTGTTCCAAAGCGGCTAAAACAGGAAGGCCAAGACAACCTTCGGGGACAATCAGACAAGAAATATCTTCAGCAGTGACCAATCCAGGCCTTCGCATCGCTTCTGGGTCTGAGATCATTCTAGGGCTCTTTTGAAGCCCTTTGAAGATACATTGCGAAAATGTCATAGAGATGACCTCCCCCGCCATTCTGGGATCGACAATATGTTCGCATAAACCGCTTTGTTCCTTTAAATCTTCTGCACGGATCATGGGTGCATGGGCGCAAGGAATGTCGTAAAGGAGCGAGAGGGCATGTGTAAAAATTGCTTCTACGCCTCCCCACGGGTTAATCATTTCTCCCTGGCTTTGAAAATATTTTTCTCCCAGAAGAGGAGGATATTGAATAATGGTAGCCAAAGCAATGGCATCGAACGATCCTAAACGAGAATCTAACAGCTCAATCAAGTTGGATAACTGAGAGACCCGCCCTACAGCTCGACCATTTTCTGAGTATTCTGCCACCATTTCGAGGGGCGGCTCAATTTCGATCATTTGTGGGCACTCAAGGCCGTAAACGGATCTGGCTGCATTTAAGGAATTGATATAACTATTAGTTACCGAGGTTTCGGAGTGCTTATCGATTGCAAAGAGGAGTTCATTAGAGCGCGTCTTTTCTAGGGCGATTGATCCCATAAGTAAACGAGAGAGTGTGCTCCCTTCCACATAAAGGCCATTTTCTGGCAATTCGTTGATGTCGGAGGCATTGACGACATTGGGATGCGTAATGATATGATCTGAGAGGCTCCCTAACATTTTTGACACGGGACAGGCATCCCCTGCATGGCCACCAATTTGAGCCCCAATGCCGGTAGGAACCATCAACACGATATTAAACTGATCCGTTCTTTGTATTTTACGTTTTTCAAAGGAAAAGATGGAGGGAATGGTTTTGTGGAAATGTTGTTGATCTATTTTTAATATGCCAACTTCACAGTGGTAGTGTTGAGAATCGGTAGAATGGACGACAAACCTAATTGGGATCTCATCTTTTGAGAGCAAATGGGAGATTGCTTGATCAAAATAAGAGATTAGGTTCTTATGGTTTTTGATAATCGGAATCTTAAATGAACGTTCATAAAGTTGTGTCATTCTCAGCACCTGGATAAAAAGTCTTGGTAAGTATACTGTTTTTTCAGTTTCAAATTTCCATTCGGTTCCATTAAATATTGAGCGGGGAGATTGATCCCATTAAACATGTGCGCCTTGACAAGTGTATAAGCGCCACACTCTAAAAATAGGATGCGTGAGCCAATGGATAAGGGCGCATCAAAATGGTATTCGCCAAAAAAATCACCCGCGAGACAACTGCTGCCTACTAAAAATACTCGGTATTTCCCCTTTTTACTCTCGCCAAGAACAGCTGGTTTCATTTGGTATTCGAAGACTTCTGGCATATGGTTAACAGTAGTGTCAAGAACAGCAAAGGAGTTGTCTCCATAGGTAAAAAAATCGACAACAGATGAAATAAGACAACCAGCACGCGAGACAAAGGCAGAACCTGGTTCCATGAAAACTTTTAAACCATATTCAGAATCCAAAAGGTTGATAGCAGAAAAGAGGGGAGAGTAATCTGTTTTTTCGTCATAGAGATAACCTCCTCCCAAATTGATCCATTCCAAATTTTTCATAAGTGGATGGAGCTCCCTGGAGAGTTTTTCGACTGTTTTAAGGAGGGGAGTGAATGAGGGAGATTCGCAGTTAGAGTGAAAATGAAGTCCGCTAATTCCTTCTATAGATGTATCCTTCAAAGTGATTAATTCATGGATTGGGACACCTAACTTTGAGCGTTTGCGGCAAGGATCATAACGCTCATCTTCTACATAGGAAATCATGGGATTCACGCGCAGTCCTTTACGAATTTTTTTGGGGAGTCTTAAATGGAAATGTTGGTATTGAGATAGGGAGTTGAAAGTAATATAATCGCAGATCTGGCCAATTTCTATGATCTCCTCTTCGCGCAATCCTGGCGAAGTCATGTGAATAGATCCCTTTTCTCCTAATATTTCTTTGGCTAATCGTGCTTCAAAGAGAGAGCTTGCAGAAAATCCATTAATACCTTGGGATACCATGGTTTGCATCACTTCAACATGGGTCAAAGGCTTTAAAGTATAAAGGATTTCTACTTTTGCCTGTTTTTTGATCCATTGCGCCTGTTCGAGGGCGTTTAAAATCACCTTCTTGTCGATCACGAAAGCGGGGGTAATTATAGGATTTAAATGCTGTAAAGTTTCAAAGTAATGTTTTGTAAGAGAGGTTGCCATGGTAAATAATGCAATTTCTATAATAATTTTGATGAAAACAATAATGGTTTTGCAAATAAAGATCAAGCCTTTTATACTCTGCGGGAATTCTGCCAGTTAGAAGGGGTGCTTATGTCCATTACATCAAATTTATTGGATCCTACCTTTAAAACAAGCCTAGCATGTGTTGCGAATGCGATCCGGGGGCTGGCCATGGATGCTGTTCAGCAAGCCGGTTCAGGTCATGCTGGCACCCCTATGGGATGCGCCGAAATTGTTGCCTACCTGTATGGGTGTTTTTTGAAATACAATCCCCACAATACCCATTGGATCAATCGAGACCGATTCATCCTTTCAGCTGGGCATGCCTCACTAGTTCAGTATTCCTGCCTCCATTTTGCAGGGATTCTATCTATGGAGGAGTTGAAAAAATTTAGGCAGATGAACTCTCTTACCCCTAGCCATCCGCAATATAGGACTACTCCAGGAGTTGAAGCGACAACAGGGCTAGATGGACAAGGAATTGCTTATGGAGTTGGGCAGGCTTTCGGAATCAAGCTGCTAGCGGCGCGGTTTAATCAGGCTTATTTTCCTATATTTGATGGGAAAGTAGTCGTTTTAGCTGGTGATGGGTGCTTGATGGAAGGGGTTTCCCATGAAGTTTGCTCGCTTGCAGGCCATTGGAAGTTGGATAACTTTATTCTAGTATACGATCGAAACAAGACCTCTTTAGATGGTCTTGTTTCAGAAAGCACCTCGGAAGATACAAGAAAAAGATATGAGGCTTATGGTTGGGATGTCCATGAGATTAATGGCCACGACTTTGATGAGCTTCATGAGGTTTTCTCTCGTTTGAGGCAAGAGCAGAGTAAGCCAATTTTAATTATTGCTGATACCATTATTGGCAGAGGAGCACCCACAAAAGCAGGTTCTTATCTCATCCATAGCGAACCAGTTGGCCAAGAGGAGAGGGCGCAAGCTAAACAAAATTTAGGTCTTTCAGAGGTCGAGTTTTATGTTCCAAAATTGGTATACGATTTTTTCACTCAGAATTTGGAAGCAAACTGGGAGTCTCAATGGAAAGAGGGGTTTGAAAAATGGAAAACTATTTATCCCGATTTATACAGCGAATTTGAAAAAATGAGTCCAAATTGGCTCCCCGAGGGACTTGAAAAAGAGCTTCTTCAGATCCATCTCCCAAATCCTATTTCCGGAAGAAAGGCGTCTGGATGTGTTCTCAATTACTTAGGGGATCGACTGCCAGGACTTTACGGGGGTTCTGCGGATTTGGCTCGTTCGGATATGACTCATATGCATCAACATGCAGTCATTTCTTCCACCCAATTGACGGGAAGGAATATTAAGTATGGTGTTAGGGAATTTGGAATGGCAGGAATCGCTATTGGGCTTTCCCAAACGGAGATGATTCGACCCTTTATTGGGACTTTTCTCGCGTTTTCAGACTATATGTTAAGTCCCATCCGCATGGCTGCTATGATGGGGCTTCCTATTGTCTATCAACTAACCCATGATTCTATTTTTATCGGACAAGATGGCCCCACGCATCAGCCGATTGAACAACTCGCCCATTTGCGCGCAATCCCTGGCCTACAGGTCATTCGCCCTGCAGACGCAAATGAGGTCGAGATGGCTTGGCTTGCCGCTTTAAAATATCCCGGCCCTACAGCGCTTGTCCTGTCACGGCAAGATCTTCCTCTTTGCAGTGGGACTAATCAGCCTTTTGAGGAAGGGGTCGGACGCGGGGCTTATATTGTGAAAGAATGCTCAAAAAAACCAGATGTTACGCTCATCGGTACAGGCTCTGAAGTCTACCTAGTCCTTCTTGTTGCCAAAATCCTTGAAGAAGAGGGGTATTCTGTTCGGGTTGTCTCAATGCCCAGCTGGGATCTTTTTGAAAAGCAGTCAGAGGTTTATAGAGCCTCTGTTTTGGGGGAGCCCTCCTCTCTAAGAGTCAGTATTGAGGCTGGATCAGAAATGGGATGGCATAAATATATACTTAATGGAAAAACCATTTCGCTAAAAACTTTTGGAAAATCAGCACTCCCGGGGGACCTCCGAGAAGAATTTGGGTTTACAGTAGAAAAAATTGTGCCCTTAATACGCAGTCATCTGTAATAGGAGAAATATGATAAAGATACCATCTTTTTTACCTTCTTTTCGCAATTTCAACCCTGTTCGCTTCTTCAGCCATGCTATCTCATTTGAGACTGTTTCGCAGTTGTCTAAACGATGGAATTGTGTAGAAACTTCTTTGAGATCAAAAGGTTATGCTCTTCTTCAGGGACCTAATTCAAAAATTGGTACTTTAGGACAAGTTGCAAGCCTCTTTGGAACCGCGCAAAAACACCTAAGAAATCATCAAACAGGGATTACCGATATTATTGATGAGTCTTGCCAAAATAAGAAGACCCAAGTAGCTTCCAATGGGGAATTTCTTCCTCATACAGATGGAACGTATCTGAATGGGATGATCCGTTCCAAAGAGGGGAAATATTTTCGCGTTGGTCCACCTAAATTCATTTTGCTGCAATGCATTCAGCCCGCTTCGGATGGAGGCGGGACTAATATTCTCGTAGATGGAGAAATGATTTTGCATTCAATGATCGAAAAAGAACCGGAGCTCTTATCCTCCGTTTTTTCTCCGATTTCTATTATGAGAGGGGATCACCTCGTGCTGGATGTGCCCATTTTCAAGACACTTCCAAGTGGGTTCTATGCACTCCGTTTCAGCTATGATTCTGACATGTATTTTCCGAAAAAAATGGGTGTGCAGTTAGCTCGTTTTAACGAACGTTATATTTCAAATAGCGAATATATGACTCTGAAGCATTTGAAAGAGGGAGAGATCTTGGTGATTGACAATTTGCGGAGCCTGCATGCCCGGACAGCTTTTGTGGGAGAGCGCCATCTTCGACGTTTATGGATTCATGACGATACTGAATCTGAAGAGTTCATTAACCCACAAGGAGATCTTTACTATAAGTCCGATATTCCTGCGACTTCTCCAACTGCAAAGTATGAAACTTACGGCCCCGTATCCGATCCTTCTCTAAGTGCTAAATCTATCCAAGCAGGGATTTATATTCCCCCGCACTTAAAAAGAGTCTTAGATTTTCATGTTTTGCGGAAGGGCATTGAACCGATCTAAAACCAAAGTTGTTATGGCAGTTGCCCACGTTGTGCGGATCACTTTTAGCTGCAAGCCTCGGAACATCCCTCGCCAACCGAGTTTTTTAAAAAAAGAAAGTGCGATCGAGCCGATATTTTCAAATTCACCAGTGCCCTGTTTTTGAACTTGCGTTTTAAGGAGGTCCATAGGGGTATTGCAACATGCGACAAGGCTGCCCGTACCCCCACCCAAGGCGATTTTCTGATAGGTAGTGAGAGGTTGGTGGTCATTGAAATTTAAAATCTGGCGACGCAGTTGTTGGTAGATCCCCAAATAGTTCATCCAATTCCAACTTTTGTGAAAAACCATTAAAGTCCATCCACGATAAACGAACCTTGTCCCTTTTGCCCATATCATCTTGATTGCCTCAATTTTTTGGGGAGAGCCATTGGTCATTTCAAGAACTTTTAATCTCTCCAGAGGGCAAAGGAAAAGGGTTGTTTCTGCAAAAGCTGTAGAGCATGCCACAAGAGCCGTAAATCGGAAAGGGGGATCTGCAGGTTTTTTTTGAGGGAAAAGGGCGTTCATATTCCGATTGCAAAAATTATGAATGCTCCATCCCCCAGCCCCTTTTGTTGCACTTAGCAAAACATTCCATCTAAATCCTTTGTAAAAGCCTCCTTTTTGGCTTACCGATCTGAGGCTCCCTCCAAGGGAATGAGCTGAAGAAAAAGCCTGCTGCTCAACGGTGAGTCGATCCAACAGGTGTCCTAAGGTGGCGGTTTCAATCAAATGGGCCGAGCTCCCTGCTAACGCTGTAACGTAAAGAGCTGGGTTATTAGAGGTCATGAACCTTCATTTTTATCGGATTTCCATTTCACTTTTAATTTATCTAATAAAGTAACCGTATAGGCTGAATGGAGCATGTAATGGACCATTTTTACTCGCCATCCTGTGTAAAGGGCTGAAAGACCTCGCTCTTTTATGAAATGGCGCATCGTTGAAGTTACTCCCTGCTGTAGGGGATTCTGTTTTTGCAGCTGCGTTTTGACAAAATCAAAAGGCATTACTGCCGCAGTATTTACAGCCCCGACAAGAAGGCTGACGCCCATCAAAGAAGGAAAGTCCAGTGCCTCTTTTTCTTTTTTATTCGTAAGTTCTCGTGCTTTCTTTTTAAAAAATGCATCAGCCACTGAAAAGGTGGACCAAGTGACGACTTGTCGGAGAAAACAGGCTTTAAACCCTCGAAACAGTTCTTGAAACACATGAGATTTGTTTTCTGAAAAAAACTTTAAAACACTCCTGTTTGCTTTGTCAGAAGTCATAATCATAACTTTTAGTCTTTCGAGGGGTGTAATTACGCCACTTTCTAAGCTTGCAATGGTAACACCCGTGAGAGCGTCCTCAGCGTGAGGTAAATTTTTTTTAACGCCTTCTGGAAGGCGTGTTGAGTAAAATTCTGGGAAAGATACCATCATCGGGAATCGATAAGATTGCTTAATCACCATTCTAGTTCCATTGGGGAGAGCGCCTGCGTAAAAACCTCGTATACCCTTGTCTGCGTAAATTTGCTGAGCCACCTTGCTGGCACTCGGTAAATGAGGAGCTGCTTGCCAGTTTGTCTTCACGCAATCAAAGGGGTGTTCTAGAGGGAGTCCCGTTATCCCTCGCGCGGCTCCTGTTAAGCTTGCGTCTAAATATTGATTATCGATTTTGAATGACATATACCCTCATTTGTTTTGTCAAAAAACAGGGCAATTATAGGTTTGCTTCAAGTTTTTTGCAAGTAATTGAAGAACTCGTCCCTCAAGGGACGAGATTCTCCGACGGTTTAAGGATTCTTGCCATAAGACAGCCCGCCTAACCCGCCCCTGAAGGGGCAGGATTGCGGCGAGCGCACCGTTCAAGGGGCGAGGCAGACACTGATCATTAAAAAATAAATTTTAAATTACTATACAGTGAAGATGTCTTGTTTAAACCTGAAAGAAGTTTCCACATCCTTCACAGGCCATGTGACATGATTCATTCCTGTGATTATAATCCCTTCAACGATTTTTTGATCATACGCGCAGCGCGCTCTCCCGACTCGCAAGCTGCCTCCAACGTTCCCGACACATCTTTTAAAACGGATGCATGTTCCCCTGCAAAATAGAGCGTCTGATCAATGGGAGCAAACAGGGTTTTCACTGTTTCTCCATGATCCTGCACAGTCGCTGTCAAGGAAACTTCCTGCCCCGGACTGATATAGGCGTACGATCCCTTGGCATAAGTATCATTCGGCCAGCTGTACCCAACAGGACCATCGTACGCAACAAAGGATTCGTCCAACGCAACTTTAGGAGCAATGAATGGCGGGCACTCTTCTCCAAATTCCTTTTCTAACATTTGGCGATCCCGCCAATAGTTTTCTACGATTGTCTCCGCAGAAAATCGTGCCGCGTCCCCTGTGTAATAGAGAATTAAAGCATCTAGGGACACGTCAAAAAAGCAGACAGTGCGGTCATTGACAATGGATATTCTCTTTGAAGAGGTTCTAGGGAAAGGAATCAAGATTTTTGAATTGACGCCGTAGTGCACGCTTTGAATCGTCTCCAGCCTTAGCTCGGGGATAAGATCTTCTTCAAAGTGAATGTCCGCATAGACAGAACAGGGAATCGCAAGAAGGAGAATATCGGCTTTAACCCTCTCTCCATCTCGGAAAGCTAGGTTATAGGAACCATCAATAGATTTGGAAACCGATTTAAGAGGCATATTGAGATGAACCCGATTTCCCAAAGAACCGGCTAGCCTTTCGAGTAATAGTGCATTTCCGCCTCGGATCCTTGCAAAGTTCGCATAATTTCCTTCCATGCCGGACTTTTTGTGGGCAAAGGAAAGTCCCCCCAGGAGCATTTGGTTCAACGTTTCTGCATTTATCGTAGATAGCTTTTCTGGGGAGTCTCCCTCGTAGGCCGCTAAGCGCACCGATAAACTTTTATACAGAGGGTCGCTCTCCTCCAGGATCGCACCTAATACCTCGCGCATATTTCGGGATTTTTTAACTGCATCCGCTAACTGCACTCTGAAAATTTCTGGATCAAATTCTCCTTCATGCAAGTGACGTTCAGAAATGAGTTTCTCTCCATTAAAATAATCGAGCCCAAGAGTTACCCTTCCCTCAGTTAGTTCAAGGCGGCACTCTTCGATCAGGCGGCGGATATTTACGGCCTCTGCGCCATCGTTAATATTTGAACCTCCCAGTTCGACGGCATTCCCTCCCAAGATTGCGGTAAGGATGCGTCCTCCAACCCGGCCTCTTGCCTCATAGACCTGGACATCGATGTCCTTTTGGTGCAGCCGATAGGCCGCTGTCAGTCCCGCAAGGCCCGCACCAACGACGACAATCCTGGGACTCTTTTGCTTTGTAAAACCAGAAGATACTGCTAGCATAGTAGATGTCACCAAAATTATTTTTGAGAAAAAGTTACAATAGAGCAAATCGGGCACTGCTCCACTTTGTGCCCCTTGGCCGGACAATACTTTCGCGCGAAATGGATGATCTGAAGATGGAGTTTGTTCCATGAGGACCTCGGGAAAAGTCTCTTGAGGTCTTTTTCCGTTTGGACGACATTGCGGCCGCTCGAGAGCCCCCACCGTTTGGCGCAGCGGTGGAGGTGGGTGTCAATAGGGAAGGCAGGGTGGTTGAACGCTTGGCACATGACGACCGAGGCAGTTTTGTGGCCCACCTGCGGCAGCGCTTCCAGAGCTTGAAAACTTTTCGGGACCTTTCCGCGGTGTTTTTCGATGAGTTGCTGCGACAGGTTCCAGATCCCTTTGGCTTTTGCGGGGGACAGGCCGCACGGGCGAATGATGGCAGCAATTTCTGGAATGGAGAGTCGGATCATTTCTTGAGGCGTAGAGGCTTTGGCAAAAAGGTGCGGCGTGATGAGGTTGACGCGCGCGTCGGTGCACCGGGCTGAGAGAAGCACGGCGATGAGCAGCGTGTAGGGATCGCAGTGCTTGAGCGGAATTTCTGGCTCAGGAAAAAGTTCCTGCAGTTTTTTTCTGATGAAAAGTGCTCTTTCTTTGCGATTCACTATTTACCGATGCAAAATTTTGAGAAAATCGCCGAAAGGATATCTTCTGTAATATTCTTCCCGATGATGGTTCCTAATTCTACCAAGGTTTTGCGCATATCGGAAGATAAAAATTCGGGCGACACCCCCGTTTTCAATCCTTCGATCAGCGTGGAGAGGGAGGCAATCGCTTGGGTCAACGCCTGGCGGTGGCGCAGGTTGGTGATCACCACTTCTTGTTTGGAGGGCGGCCCTTTTTTCCAGATTACCGCTTCGATCATGCGGTGGAGATCTTCCAGTCCGATTCTTTCTTTTGCCGAGACGGAAACCGTATGCGCGAACGTGGGAAGAGTGTCATGAGGCAAATCGATCTTATTCCACACGGTGATTGTTTTTTCCGGCGCAGTTTCTAAGAGAGAAGGGTCTTCAATTCCTTTCGTGGCGTCGAGGACAAGCAGAACGAGGTCGGCCTCCTGCATCGCTTTTTTCGAGCGGCGGATTCCCTCTTGCTCAATGACCTCTTCGGTTTCACGGATGCCGGCGGTATCGGCTAAACGGAAATGGAGGTTGCCAAGACGTAAATTTTCTTCGAGAAGATCGCGTGTGGTGCCGGCGATCGGGGTGACAATCGCCCGCTCTTTGCCGAGCAGCGCATTCATCAGCGAAGATTTTCCGACATTCGGCGATCCGACGAGGCATAAAGAAAGTCCCTCATGGATCATCTTTCCATTATCAAACGTGTTGCTCAAAGCCGTCATCTCATCCAAGATAGTTTCCAGAGCGGTCACGATTTCCTCGAGACTGGCAAATTCTAATCCCTCTTCGGGGAAATCGACCCAGGCTTCGAGGATTGCGGCTGTGTCAAAGAGCCGCTCTTGGAAGTAGGCAATTTTTTTGGAGAGGGCGCCTTGCAGCTGATTTTCAGCCGCATGAAGCGCGAGTTCGTTTTGCGCGCCGATGAGCGTTTGCACGGCTTCGGCCTGCGCAAGATCGATCTTTCCATTCATGTAGGCTTTGAAGGTGAATTCTCCGGGATATGCGGCACGGGCGCCTGCAGCAAGAACTGTATGCAACACTTTTTTTGTGATCAGGCTTCCGCCGTGGCAATGAATTTCTACGGTATCTTCTCCGGTGTAGGAGCGGCTGCCGAGCATCGGGACTAAAAGCACTTCATCGACGGCTTCCCTCTGAGCATTCAAAATTTTTCCGAAGTGGACCGTGTGAGAGGCATACTCTCTCACAGGGCCGGAAAAAATTTTTCCCGCGACGATCAGCGCCTCATTTCCTGAAATGCGGATGACGGCAATCCCTCCCTCTCCGGGAGGTGTGGCGACGGCGGCGACCGTGTCGCCGGCCTGATAGGGGCGGTGGATGTATTCCATAGGGACGGGAGTATACCAAAAGTCTGTGAAGAATCAGATCAAAATATTTTTTTTAAATTATTGGGAGAATGGGCATTTCTATCCGAGTTTGCTGAGATTTTACAAGTCCTTGATAAACAGTGCGATCCTAGATGTTCATCAAACTAACCTTAGGGCGCTGGTAATTAATTTTGAGAGATTGGGAGTGTCCCCAACTTCTTTCATCACAGTTTGGATGGCTTTTTGAGCGCGCACCGGATGGTAGCCGAGATTGATCAAAGCATTTAATGCATCCGCCGCCGTTCCGCCGAGTGTACTAGCGGGGAGGGGTGAAGGAATATTTTTAAATTGATCGCGCAGATCAATGAGGAGACGCTCGGCGGTTTTTTTTCCAATTCCGGGCACTTTAGAGAGAAGGGCGGCATTGCCGCAGGAGACGGCCATCTGAAGGTCGGAAATTTCCATGTGGCCCAGGATGGCAAGTCCGGTTTTTGGGCCGATGCCGGAAATTTCGATCAGTTTTTCAAAGAGGTCCCGTTCATAAACGGTCAGAAAGCCAAACAGGCGGTGGGAATCTTCCCGGATGACGGTAGAGATATAAAGGACGGCCTCTTTGCCGACAGCGGGTAGCGCGGCGTAGGAGCGCAAGGGAATAAAAAGTTTATAGCCTAGTCCGCCGACATCAATGACGGCATAGTGCGGGGAAGAGAAGGTGAGGAGGCCTTTGATGTATTCAAACATAAATTTTTTCCAAATTTTAATGTGTTCGCATGACAGAGGGCGAGGGCGAGGGCATCGGCCGCGTCCTCCGGTTGGGGCAGTTGGGCCAGCTTTAAGATGAGCTGGACCATTTTTTGGACTTGGATTTTGCTCGCCCCGCCGTTGCCGACGACGGCGAGTTTTGCTTTGCGGGGAGCATATTCAAAGACGGGTACGCTGCGTCTTGCGGCCGGGAGCATCGCGACGGCTCTGGCCATGCCCAGTTTCATCGCGCTTTGAACATTTTTGTAGACAAACTGGGTTTCAATGGAGACCGCGTCGGGTTTGTAAGCATCCATGAGGTGTTCAATGGCATTGAAAATTGCAAGGTAGCGCTCAGCAGCGGGGAGGTGCGTCGGGGGGCGGATGCAGCCGAAGTCGAGGGGCGTGCTGACCGATTGTTCGCTTTTAATGATCCCGTACCCGGTGATGCGCGTCCCGGGGTCGATCCCTAAAATGATGAGTGATGAGCCCTTTTTTCCTCCCGGATTGTTCATTGATGCCTGCTGGGGAGGGGATTAAACGCAAAGACGCAAAGACGCGAAGGCGCAAAAAGATCCGGTTCATTGCGTCTTTGCGTCTTTGCGCCTTTGCGTTTATATCTTTTCATAAAGTAAGCATCATTTCTGAAATATGTCTTAGTTTGAGAATATAAAATTCAACCTCTACATAGCAAGGATTAGTTTGGAATTGAAGTAGGCAGGGCCCCGTTTTGGGGTGCCAGCCTCAGTTTTATGAGCAGTTGCTTAAATAGGGGGTTTTTGTTAGCTTTTAGATGATTTAAAGTGGGGATTTTGCAAAAGGTGCAGCCTAAAAATATTATCGTGCGGATGCCCAACTGGATCGGAGATCTGGTCATGGCCACCCCCATTCTAGCCGACCTGCGCAAGGCTTACCCTGATGCTTATCTGACGGCGATGAGCCGCTTTCCTCTGTGCGATTTGCTCAGGGAAGATCCCCACATCAACGAGCTGTTTTGCTTTAGCAAGGCCAGCACCTTCGGCAGACATTCCGACAAACGGAACATCATCGAAAAACTCCGGCGCGGCAAATATGACTTGGGGATTTTGCTCCCCCACTCATTTTCTTCAGCCTGGTGGTTTTGGCAAGGCAAGGTGGCCCGCCGCCTTGGCTATGAGGGCAATGGGCGGGGGATGCTTCTGACCGACTCGGTCCTCCTTCCGGAAAATATCAACGCGCAGCATCTTGTGGTCACGTATAAAATGCTCTTGGAGCCGCTTGGGATTCCCATTTCCGACACGGCGCCAAAAATTTATTTGGGGGATAAAGAGTTGGAGGAGGCGCGCGTGCTTTTGAAACAGCATGGCATCTCCAGAAATAGCTCCATCGTGGGTATCAATCCGGGCGCCACTTATGGATCGGCGAAATGCTGGCTGCCGGAGCGGTTCCGCGAGGTGACGCAAAAGCTGCTGCAGGACCCCAATGTATTCGTGGTCTTTTTTGGAGATCAGGTCACCGCTTCTGTCGTCAAAGAGATCTGCCATGGGCTTTCCCCGCGTGTCGTTAATTTGGCAGGGCTCACTTCTCTGCGCGAGCTTGCCTGCATCATCTGTTTGTGCGATGTGCTGCTCACCAATGATAGCGGTCCGATGCATATCGCGGCTGCTGTGAACACGCCGATCGTGGCCCTGTTTGGATCGACGAGCGAAGAGATTACGGGACCGTACCGGACGGGGACTGTGATCCATAAACATGTTGAGTGCTCACCCTGTTATCAGCGCACGTGCCCGATCGATTTCCGCTGTATGAAGCGGATCGAGGCGGACGAGGTGTACCAAGAACTTTATCATGTGCTTCAGAGTAAAAAATCCAAACTTCATGTCGTCTTATGAACCTCATTAGTGCTTTATTTAGAAATCCTTTAGATGTCTTGCTCAAAAATGCTGCAAAGAAGGGCGATCGGAAGTTTTTGATCACGTGGAACCGGGGGCTCGGGGATATTGCGCTCGGTCTCTATGCGCTCACGGAGCGCGTGCGTTCGTTTGTTCCGCATGCGGAGATCACGTTCATCACGCGGAAGGATCTGGCTGACGGATTTTCTCTGCTGAAAGATGTTCATGTGCTCGTTGCGGAGGAGTGGAAGCGCGGAGTTGCTTTTGATCTGGAGGAGACGCTGGATGTGCTCAGCGTCGACAAGGCGCAGTTTGATGTCGTGATCGAAAATCCCAATGTGACCAAGTGGCTCTCTTACCAAATTGGAAAGCTGACGCCGCGGCTGCAGTGGAAGAACGAGTGGGATGCGCTATGGAAGCGGTTTGATCTTTCGACAAACGGGACCTATGTCGCCGTTCATGTCCAAACAGAAACGGTGTATGCCTATGAAAAAAACTGGCCCTTAGAGCGCTGGACCGAACTTTTTAAACGCCTCGAATTTGAGCGCTGCGCGCGCATCATTCTTTTTGGGTTGAGAAAAAGCGTCCCGTTTCCCGTTGAGGGGCTTATCGACCTGCGCGGAGAGACGACATTGTTTGAAATGCTCTCGATCATCAAGAACCGCTGCACTTATCTGATTGCCCCCGACTCGGGCGTTCTTTCACTCACCTATTATATAGATACCGCTTTCCCTCTCAAGTTGATTTCCTTATGGGCAGATCCGAAACAAGGCATTCTCAAGCAAAATGTGGACTCTCCCAATCCGGAACTCGTCCATGCGCCTCTGATCGGGAAAAATGGGGACATCAGCTCGATCACTGCGGACGAAGTTTGCGGACTGTTTGGCGAGTCCCTCATTTTGCATAGTTGAACCATAGACTTAAATCTGTTACTTTAAATTTATGAAAATTGCTTATCTAGGCGCGGGCACCTGGGGTTTTTGTTTAGCTTCTCTTTTGGCATCCAAGGGCTATGAGGTCGTTTTATGGACGGCGAGTCCTGAATTTGCCAAGCTCCTTGCCAAAAAAAGGCAGCATCCAAAGCTCCATCATTTTAAAATTGATGATCGGGTCCAGATCACCTCCGACTTGAAGGAGACGGTGGAGGGCGCTCAGTTTCTCGTTGAGTCGGTGACCTCGATGGGCGTCCGCCCTGTTTTTGAGCAGGTTCTGGCAGCCGGGGGCGTTTCGTGTCCGATCGTGATCACCTCTAAAGGAATTGAACAAAATAGCGGCCTTCTGCTTCCTGAAGTGGTCTTGCAGGTGCTCGGGGAAAAACACCGCTCGAAAATTGGGTGCATCAGCGGTCCGAGCCATGCCGAAGAGCTGATCCAAAAACTCCCGACGTCGATTGTGGGATCTGCCTACGATGCCCATTTAATGCACAAAATCACCGAAACATTTTCCACGCCTTATTTCCGCGTCTATCCCAATAGCGATATCAACGGCGTGGTGTTCGGCGGCGCGATGAAAAACATCATCGCGATCGCTTGCGGAATGTCGGATGCGCTGGGATTTGGAGATAATACCAAGGCCGCGCTCATGACCCGCGGGCTGCACGAGATGAGAAAATTGTGCGTCACCAAACATTGCAATCCCGAAACACTCAACGGACTCTCCGGCCTAGGCGATCTCTGCGTGACCTGCCTCTCGAAGCTGAGTCGCAACTACACCTTTGGCAGATTGATCGGCGAGGGGATGGATCCGCAAGCCGCAAAGGAAAAAATTGGAATGGTCGTGGAAGGGGCCTACACCTGCGTCTCCGCCCTGCAGCTGGGCCAGAAGGCGCATATTCCCGTTCCGATCACGCAAGCGGTCTATTCGATCCTCTATGAGGGGCTTGATCCGCGCGATGCCGTCAAGGCTCTCTTGCAAAGGGCCATCAAAGAAGAGCATTTATAATGGAAAAGGTCATTACAGCAAACGAGATGACGCGGATCGAGCAGATGGCCTACGCCGATGGGGCCTCGCCCGGTCTGTTCATGGAGAATGCGGGCAAGGCGATCGCTGAAATCCTCACCTTCCTCAATCTGGCCGACCGTGTTTTCCTCATTGCGGGGAAAGGAAATAACGGCGGAGACGCCTATGCCGCCGGCTGCGAACTGTTAAATAGCGGCGTTGCGGTAGAGGCCTGGCATGTCTATCCCTTAGAAGAGTGCAGCGCGCTGTGCAGGCAGCAGCATGACCGCTTTGCCGAGGGGGGCGGAACAGTCCATTACGATGAGGTTCCTTTCCCGGAAGAGGGGATTATCCTTGACGGTCTTGTCGGCACGGGATTTGAAGGCGCTGCGGAAGGCGTTCTCGCCCAGGCGATCTCTTTTGCCAACAATGCTCAGCTCCCGATTATCGCGATCGATATTCCTTCCGGACTGAATGGGAACACCGGCGAAGTGGCCACGGTGGCGGTCCATGCGCTGATGACGATCTACTTAGGGCTTCCGAAGCTGGGGTTTTTTATCGGCTCCGGCTGGAACTATGTAGGGGAACTAGTTCACGCAGATTTTGGCTTAAGCGGCGAATATTTGGCTGCGGCGCATCCGGTCGCCCACCTGCTCCACGACGGAAACCTTGAGCTTCCCAATATAAAACGGAGCCGCCACAAATATGAGGCGGGATATGTGCTCGGCGTCGCCGGCTCGCCCGGAATGGCCGGAGCGGCTTCACTTTCGTCATTGGCGACACTCCGCGCAGGAGCCGGGATCGTCCGCCTCTTTCACCCCGAAGGACTCGAAAAAGAGCTGGCCGCAGCCCCTTATGAAATCATTAAAGAGCCATTTCATATCGATCGCTTTCTTGTGGAAGCAAAACGGGCCAAAGCGCTTTTTGTCGGTCCGGGCATGGGGCGCACCGAGGATAAAAAGCAGCTCCTTCAAATTCTTTTGGCGACGATCACACTCCCTACGGTGGTCGACGGAGATGCCCTATTTCTTCTCTCTGAAAATCCGCATTGGCGCCTCCCCGAAGCGTGCATCTTAACGCCCCACCATAAAGAGATGGAGCGGCTCCTGCCCCACGCGCCGACGTTTCCGCTCTGCCAAGATTTTGTAGAAAAAAAGAAAGTGACGCTGGTGCTCAAGGGCGGGCCCACTGTCGTGTTCCATCCCGGCGAGCTTCCCCTCATCATGACCCATGGGGACCCGGGCATGGCAACCGCCGGCTCCGGCGATGTGCTGACAGGCATCCTCGCAGGACTCCTCGCGCAGGGGTGCAATACGTACGATGCCGCGACTTTAGGGGTGTTGCTTCATGGGATGGCGGGAGAGCAGGCGGCGATCGACAAAACGTCCTATTGCCTCATCGCTTCAGATATTCTTGACTACCTGCACAAAGCCTATCAGCACGTTTTATACTCCTAGGATTTTCCGTTCTTAGGAATGGCTTGTATTTTGAACAGTTTTTCTTCATCTTATACATCCCGCCGACGTTTAGTCGATCCTGTACATCCTGTTTTTTTCTTGTCACCGCATTACAAACCATTTCACAAACTGCTCCATCCCTTGTTCTAACGAGACCTCGGGATTAAAACCCAACAGCTTTTGCGCTTTACTGATGTCGGCATAGGTTGTCACGATGTCGCCCGGCGGTGCGGGCAGAAATTCTTTGATCGCTTTCTTTCCGGTAAATGTTTCAATCAGCTCAATTAAGGTGAGGACGCTTTCGGGATGGTTGTTGCCCAGATTAAAGATTTCGCACTCCGCGCCTAGATCGATAGCGGCGATGGCCCCCTTTACGATATCGTCGATGTAGGTGAAATCGCGCTTTGTCTTTCCTTCATGGAAAACAGGAATGGGCTTTCCCTCTAAAATGGATCGGGTAAAAGAAAAGTAGGCCATATCGGGCCGTCCCCAAGGACCGTAGACAGTGAAAAAGCGAAGACCGGTTACCGGAATTCCAAATAAGTGGTGGTAGGCGTGCGCCATCAGCTCGTTCGATTTTTTTGTGGCTCCATAAAAACTGGCGGGCCGATCAGTGGGATCGCTCTCGGAGAAAGGAATTTTTTCGTTCAGTCCATAGACCGAAGAGGAGGAGGCGTAGATGAGCTTCATCGCGGGGTCTTTGCGGCAGAGTTCCAGAATGTGAAAAAAACCGTCGAGATTATTGGCGACATAGCTTTCGGGATGCTCGATCGAATAGCGCACCCCTGCTTGGGCTGCCAGGTGGACGAAATGGGTCGGCTTCTCACTTAGTTGCAGTGAGCGGATGTCGGCATCAAAAACGGGGATTCCTGCGGTTTTTAAGAGTTTCGCTCGCTCTTTTTTTAATTCGGGGTCATAATAGGGATTGAAGTTGTCGCAGCCGACGACGTGGCCGCCTCTGTGCTTTAAAGCAAGAGCGAGATGAAACCCGATAAATCCTGCGATCCCTGTGATAAAAATCTTTTTTGTCAAAGAAGCCTGTTGCCTAAAAAGCCAGACTATAACATAAAATTGGTCTATGAGCAAAATCCTTTTCGTTCTGATCCTCGTTCTGTCCGCCTGCACGAATACCCCTTATAGCGGGGATGGTCTCGCGGGCCCGGATGAGTTTGTCATGGATTCGTATAAAATCCGTGAAGGAAAATTTTCAGTGCTTGAAATGGAAGGGAAGGAGATCGCCGCCTTCCCACCTTCCTGTCTGGAAGAGTGCGCCGGCGAGATGTGCGGCGGGGATGTCCATGGCAAGGTGCAGTTGGCGGGAGCTGTCGATGTCCCCGAAATTGCGGTCGATGGCACAATGCGCCTTTTCGAGGTGTTGGCGCACGCCAAAGTGCCCACATCTGCCAATCTTTTCAAAAGTTATCTGCTACGCGATAATCAATTCCTTCCTGTCGACTTTTACAAACTCCTCAAGGAAGGGGACATGAGCCAGAACATCGTCATACGCGGCGGCGATAAAATTTATATTGCCCCCTCCGCTGACGCCAACGTCATCGTCTTCGGAGAAGTGGGCGCTCCCGGCGCGTACGACATGCCGAGCGGATTTATGCGGTTGACCGAAGCCCTCGCCCTTGCCAAAGGGATCACTCCCGATGGAGACAGGAGGTACATCCAGGTCATTCGCGGCAGCATGTGCAATCCAAAAATCTACACCCTGCATTGGCAGCATGTCCTTGGCCTTCCGAGCGACAGCTTGCTCCTCATGCCCGGGGATATCGTCTATGTCGCCGCGACGCCGATCACCGAGTGGAGCCGGTTTGTCACCAAGTTGCTCCCGCCCTTTATTTTCATTGGGTTTTATCCCCAATGAAAAGAGTTTTAGTCACCGGAGGAGCCGGATTTCTTGGCTCTCACCTCTCTGAAAAACTGCTGCATCTCGGCCACTCCGTCGTCTGTCTTGACAACTTTTTTACCGGGGACAAAACGAACGTCCGCCATTTGCTCGACCACCCTGAGTTTGAGCTGCTCGAGCACGATGTGACGACCCCTTTCCACCTCGAGGTGGATGCAATTTATAATCTCGCTTGCCCTGCCTCGCCCATCCATTACCAGCTCGATCCCGTCCAAACTGTGAAGACGTGTGTTCTTGGCGCCATGAACATGCTCGAGCTCGCACGGGCCCTGAACATTAAAATATTTCAAGCCTCTACCAGCGAAGTCTACGGCGACCCCCATGTGCATCCCCAACCTGAAAGTTACTGGGGAAATGTGAACCCGATTGGCCTCCGTTCCTGCTACGATGAAGGGAAGCGGTGCGCCGAGACCCTCTTTTTTGATTACCACCGGCAGTATGGCGTGAAGATTAAAGTGGGGCGGATTTTTAACACCTACGGCCCACGCATGCTGCCCAATGATGGGCGGGTAGTGTCCAACTTCATTGTCCAAGCGCTTAAAGGTGATCCGATCACCATCTACGGCGACGGAAAACAGACCCGCTCATTTTGTTATGTGGATGATCTCATCGAGGCGTTCGTGCGGATGATGGCTACTGATAACGCCATCACTGGGCCGATCAACCTAGGAAACCCTTCAGAATTTCATATCGTTGATCTTGCAAAAATGGTGATCGAGCTGACGGGTTCCAAATCACCGCTAATCTTTCAGCCGCTGCCGCACGACGATCCGAAGCAGCGCAAGCCTGACATCACCCTCGCGAAAACAATCCTGCGCTGGCAGCCGAAGATCGAGCTGA